>HF996745.1:743-20147 GCA_000433335.1 Clostridium sp. CAG:1219
CATAGGAAAAATTACCTCAACTGCAAATGCTGTTGGTGGAATTGTTGGAACTGCTCAAACAAATTCAACTATAAGAAATTGCTATAGCGCATCAAATATAAATGCAACTACTAGTACAAAAGGTAGTATATTGGGAAATAATGAAAATGGAAACTTAGTTACACTGGAAAACTGTTATTATTTAAATACTATAGGTATTGGTGGAGTTGCTGGTACTGATGATGAAAACACTAAAGCAACTTTAGAAGATGATATGAAGAAAAACTCATTTGCAAATTCACTTGGAGGAGCATTTAAATATGACAGCAAAAAAATAAATGGTGGGTATCCATTGTTATCATGGCAATAATGCAAGTTTTATATTGACTAAAATAACTAAATTTTGTATAATTTAGTAGTACTTAAAAGGGGGAATATTAATATGGATTTAAAAGGAACAAAAACAGAAGCTAACTTAAAGGCAGCATTTGCCGGTGAATCTCAAGCAAGAAACAAATATACATTTTTTGCTTCTAAGGCAAAAAAAGAAGGATATGAACAAATAGCTAGTATATTTGAAGAAACAGCAAATAATGAAAAAGAACACGCAAAAATGTGGTTTAAACTACTAAATGGTGGTGATATAAAATCAACTACAGACAATTTAGAAGATGCAGCATCTGGAGAAAACTATGAATGGACAGATATGTATGAAAAATTTGCCAAAGATGCAAAAGAAGAAGGTTTTGATCATATTGCATATTTGTTTGAAGCTGTTGGGAAAATTGAAAAAGAACACGAAGAAAGATATAGAAAATTATTAGAAAATATAGATACAAATGAAGTTTTCAAAAAAACAGGAATAAGAATATGGAAGTGTAGAAATTGTGGTCATATTCATGTTGGTGAAGAAGCACCAAAAATTTGCCCAGTATGTGCACATCCACAAAGTTACTTTGAAATAAAAGCAGAAAATTATTAATAAAAAAAGGAGGGCTGAGCTTTAAACTATAGTCCTCTTTTTGTGTTATTTGCAATATAATAAATGTATAAGAATTATTATAATATTTTCTTGATTTTTAACCTAAATGATGTATAATATATAATGTATTAATTATAATTTTTAAGGAGAGTTTTTATGGAATTAAATATTTTAGAAGATAAGATGAAAAAAGCAATTGAACATTTAGAAGAAGAATATAGTACTATTAGAGCTGGTAGAGCTAATCCTGCTATATTAAATAAGGTTCAAGTTGAGTATTATGGAGCACTTACTCCAATAAATCAGGTTGGTTCTATATCAGTACCAGAAGCAAGACAAATACTTATTACACCTTGGGATAGAACAGTTTTATCTGCTATAGAAAAAGCAATAAATAAAGCAGAAATAGGAGTAAATCCTATAAATGATGGCTCTTGTATCAGGCTTAATTTTCCTGAACTAAACGAAGAAAGAAGAAAAGAACTTGTTAAGGAAGTAAAAAAATTAGCAGAAAACGGAAAAGTAGCTGTAAGAAATGTTCGTAGAGATGGAATGGAAATGGTAAAAGCAGAACAAAAAAATGGTGACATTACTGAAGATGAATTAAAATTTTTAGAAGAAAAAATACAAAAAATGACTGATAACTATGTTGAAAAAATTGATGTTGTATCAGAAAATAAAGAAAAAGAAGTAATGGAAGTTTAATATTTAAGAAAGGTTGATCTTGTGAAAAAAAGAGTTATATCAGGGGCTATTTTTTCTACTTTACTTATAATAATAATGGTGGTAGATATCCCATTAGTAGATACATTACTTGTATTTACATTGTCAGTACTTGGAATATATGAGTATAATAAAGCCTTTAAGTCTGCTGGCTTTAAGCCAGTTTCTTGGGTAGGTTATATAGGATGCTTTGCAATATTTGGAATGGGTGAATTAATTGATGATGCTAGTCAAATAATGTTGATAAAGATTTTTGTTCCTACTCTTATAATAGCTTTATTTATGTATATGATAGTTACAAATTTGAAAAGAACTATAATTGATGTTGCAATCACAGTGTTTTCTTTGCTATATATACCATTTATGTTTTCTTTCATAAAACTAATACTTGCAATGGAAAATAGTAGAATTTTAATTTGGTATGTATTCTTAGGAGCATTTGCATCAGATACTTTTGCATATTTAATAGGAAGCAAATTTGGAAAAACAAAACTTTGCCCTGACATAAGTCCAAATAAAACAGTGGAAGGATCTATGGGAGGAATTTTAGGAGTTGTGATTTCCTATTGCATATTGAATTTTATAGCGAATAAATTTTTCTTTGTAGGATTTGATTACGTTATAGTTGTTATTGCTGGAATAGTTGCAGGAATTGCTGGTCAGTTTGGTGACCTGTCTGCTTCAGCGATAAAGAGGTATTGTAAAATAAAAGACTTTGGAAATATAATACCAGGACATGGGGGTATACTTGATAGATTTGATAGTGTATTATTTGTTGCTCCAATAGTATATATTTTCTTAAAAGTGTATATATTTATGTAATAGGAGGTTATATTAATGCTAGGTTTTATACTCGTAGTAGTTAAACTTTTAATAATTCTTGGAATAGTTGCAACTATCCATGAATTTGGTCATTTCCTATTCTCAAAAATGTTTAAAGTTGGAGTTAATGAGTTTTCTATAGGATTTGGTCCAAAAATAGTACAAAAGAAATTTGGTGAAACAATGTATTCTCTAAGATGTATACCTCTTGGTGGATATTGTGCAATTGAAGGAGAAGAAGGAACCTCAGATAAGGAAAATTCTTTGCAAAATAAGAATTTGATTCAAAAAGTATTAATACTTTTGATGGGGGCAGGATTTAATGCAATACTTGCTGCAATAATATTTTTCTTTATTTCTTTTACATCTCAAACTTATACTACAAAGATAGAATCTATTTCTAGTGATTCAATTTTGTACCAAGCAGGAATACAGAGTGGAGATACTATTAATTCTATTAATGGTAAGAAAGTACGTACTTTAAGTGAAGTGCTAAACTTTGATGTATCAGATATTAAAGATGGAAAAATAGAAATAGAGTATACAAGAGATAACGTTTTAAATAAAGTTACCATTGAAAATGCTGTAAAGAAAATTGGATATCTTGGAATAACATTCAATGCGTCTGGTGATTCTTCAAATGTTATAGACATGGTAGCATCTGGTGGAAAAGCTTTTGATGCTGGTCTTAAAGCGGGAGATAAAATTGTTAGTATAGCGTCTGTACCAACTAATACTTCAAAAGAGGTAGTTGGTGAGATTATAAAGTATCCAAACCAAGAAATAGAAATTGTGATATCAAGAAAAGGTGAAGAAATAACAAAAACTGTAGTGCCAGAATCAAAGAATAGTTTGAGTCTAGGAATTACTTCAACTATTGTAGAAAAAACAAATTTATACTATGCTTTTGTAAATATGGGAGATAAATTTAAGTCAATTATTGGTTCATATGTTGATTTGTTTACAGGAAAAGTTGGAATAAAGGATATGTCTGGAATAGTTGGAATAGGAGAAATAGTTTCTAAATCTAATGGATTTTTAGAATTTATTAATTTACTTGGAATAATAAGTTTAGCAGTAGGCGTTGCAAATATTTTACCTTTTCCACCACTTGACGGAGGAAAAATTGTAATTGTTGTTATAGAATCTATTGTAAGGAAAAAATTATCCGAAAAAGCTGAAGCTATAATATCTTATATAGGATTTGGACTTTTGATAGCTCTTACAATATTTGTTACATATAGAGATATAATAAGAATAATATAAAAAAATGACTGTGGAAATTAATCCACAGCCATTTTTTTAGTGCCTTCCAAGACAGGTTATAGTACAGTTTGAATCTATCATATATAAATATTCGTTTACTGCAATTCTGATGAACTCTGTATTAGAAAAAGGGTAGAGAACCCTTACAAGAGTACAGGCATCATTCATAGTCTTACCATTTGGCACAATAAGGTATACGAAAACAACAGAATTTACTTCAATAGCAAGTAATTTATCTTCAAAAAAAGAAAAATTACTTATATGATCAGCTAAAGTGTCATATTTGTATCCTATAACAAAACCAGTATGATTCTTGGAATTTTTCACCCAAAAATTTTTAAGATAACCGGAAAGAAAACTTCTACTCATATTATTACCTCCATTAATTAAAGTTGGTTAAAATCTAATATATTATAATTATATGATAGAATAATGAAAAAATTACTTTTTTTCGAAAATGTATGAATAAATTATAAAAAGACAAGTATATTATAGTATAGATATATTTGGTAAAGGAGGAAGAAATGGAATATGTAATTTTTGGAATTAGTGTAATAGCGGTTATAATACTTGCTAAAATTCTTAGCTGGCCACTTAAAAAAATATTAAAATTATTGCTTAATGTAGCAATTGGAGTACTCATTATTGTACTTGTTAATACATTTGGTGGAAGTATAGGACTTCATATCCCATTTAATATAATTACTGCTTTAATTTCGGGAATTTTGGGAATTCCAGGTGTACTTGGACTTGTTTTAATAAATTATATTTTTTAAAAAAATAGTGCTTTGTATATATATTTTAAAATTGCTAAAACTAATAAAAATGGAGGAATTATGAAATTAAGCAATTTTAAAAAATATTTATATGGAGCATTTTTTATTGGGATATTTACTGTAAGTTTGTATGTTAGTGTTAATTATTCTGGTAATATCATAAATGCGTTTAAATCATATGTTTACGCTGCAACTAAAACTGCGAGTAGTTCTACTTCAACAAAATCAAGTGCTACGGGAAATGATATGACAGATTTACTTGCAAGACTAATAAATGGTGAGGCAAGAGGAGAGTCATACAAGGGGCAAGTAGCGGTTGGAGCTGTAGTATTAAATAGAGTAAAGAGTTCACAATTTCCTAATACAATTCCTGCGGTTATTTATCAAAAGGGACAATTTTCATGTGTGACAGATGGTCAATTTAATAAGGCAATTTCTAAAGATTCTACAGTTTATAAGGCTGCAAAAGAGGCAATGTCTGGTGTTGACCCAACAAATGGTGCACTTTATTTTTATAATCCAAAAACTGCTAAAAGCAAATGGTTATTTTCACTTAAAACTGTAGCTACAATAGGAAATCATAGATTTGCTCTGGAGGAATAAGATGTTAGGAAAATTTGAGAAAAAAGTAATTAATTTAAAAAATAAAATAAATAAAAAGGTATTAGCTATAATTATATTTGCTATATTTGGAGCTTTTATAATATTTTCACTTAATATGACAAACAGTTATAAAAGACAAAAACAAATTACAGAAGACGCATATAATAAGGCACTTTACGATATGATAGGCTATGTAAATAATTTTCAAGTGGAACTTGCAAAATTAAAAGTAGTATCTACACCAAGTCTTATGGAGAGCACACTTGCTGGGGTGTGGAGATATTCTAATTTGTCAAAAGAAAATTTAAATATACTTCCACTAGAACAAAATAATATAGCAAATACATCTAAATTTCTAACTCAACTTAGTGATTTTTCTTATTCACTAGTTCATAAATTATCAAAAGGAGAAGTATTAACCAAAGAGGATGATGATAACCTAGATTTGTTATATACAAATTCAAAAAAACTATCAGATACAATGAACGAAATATATAAAGACTTAAATGAAGGTAGAATAAAGTGGAATGAGTTAAAATATGTAGGAAATGAAAAACTAAATAATGATAATATAGATACAGATAGTCTCTCATCAGTAGATGGAATTGGTAAAGACTTTCAAGAGTATGAAGGATTAATATATGATGGAGCATTTTCAGAACATATTTTATCTACTAAAGCTAAAAGCCTGTCAGAAACTGTTCTACCTGAAGAAAAAGTAAGAGAAAATTTAAATAAGATGTTTGAAAATGAAATAGAAAATATTGAATTTTTGGGAGAATCTGATGGAAGGGTTATGCTTTATAATTATAATGTTAAATTTAAAGAATATGAGAATCCAAGAAGTATAAGTATGACAAAACAAGATGGAAAGCTTTATCTTATGGTAAGTGATATGAATGCAGAAAATGAAAATATTTCTATGAACGATGCAAAGAAAATAGGAATGGAATTTTTAAGTAAGATAGGAATAAATGATGTTAAGGATACTTATTATTTAAAGGATTCAAATATGGCAATAATAAATTATGCTGGAGTATATGAAAATGTCACTTTATATCCTGACCTTGTTAAAGTAAAGGTATCTCTAGATACTGGGGAAGTATGTTCAGTAGAGGTACAAGGTTATATATTTAATCATGTTGAAAGAGAAAATATTGTTCCCAAAGTAAGTATAGAAGAAGCTAAAAAATTAATAAAAAATAAGGAATATATATTATCTTATGGACTTGCAATAATTCCAACAGATTATCAAACAGAGATTCTTACCTATGAATTTAAAGGAAAAATTGATGATACAGAATTTTTGGTATATATAAATGCTGATACTGGTATTGAAGAGAAAGTTTTACTAATACTAGATACACCCGGCGGAATCTTAACAATTTAATAAAAAAGAAGAAATGATATCAAATTTATTTTTGAAAATCATTTCTTTTTTTTATATAAATGCATCATGTTTGATATTTTCTTCGCTCTTTTTGTAAGCTGAAACATTATTTTCAAAATCGCAAGTTGCTAAGAAAATATCTTCTAATTTTAAATTTTGTTCTTGTAATTTTTTTATTAGCCATTTTTCATTATTTCCAGTAGCCTTAAGATTATCATATAAAATCTTACCATCTATTATAATATTAAATTGTTTCTTTTCATCATCAACATTTAAATTAAGATCACTGCAAGTTACAGGTCTACTATCGCTTTTAGGTAAAATAGTTATTTTTCCATTTGCCTCTATTATTGCAGTTTTGATTTGACTCATATCAAAAAATCCTTTAGTTCTGCACTGATTTTGAAACTCAGCTAAATTTATTTTTGATTTTGCAAAGTTTTTTCTGTAAAATGTATTGTTATCAAAAAGAATAAGAGATTTTCCATTTATAAATCTATTAAATATTATAGATTTATTAGTAAGAATTGATATTATAAATATTAGTATAGAGTATACTATCATTGCAATTAAGCAATCTATAACTTCGTCTCCTTTTGAAATAGACATTTCTGCTGCAATAGATCCAATAGTTATCCCATTTAAATAGTCAAACATGCTAAGCTCAGCTATTTCTCTATTTCCAATTAATTTCGTTAATAAAAATAAGGCAAAAAGTGAAACAGATGACGTAATAATTATTTGTAGATAATTCATATGTAAAACTTCCTTTCTTAAGATTTATTCTGTGCAAAAATTAAGAAAGTATATTAAGAGTGATTTTTAAGTTAACAAAAGTATAAAATATGAAATACTATAAATAAAATACAAATACAAAGTCCCCGAATTATTATTCGGGGACCCTGCAATAAAATATGGAGGAATAAATGTGGAAATCAGATATTTTCACATTTTTGGTTTGCAACAGTGCAACTTGTTTTACAAGCAGACTGACAAGAAGTTTGACATTTTCCACATCCTGCCTTTTTTAAGGATGTTTTTAAAACTCCCTTTGAAATCACTTTTATGTGTTTCATTCTTTTCTCCTTTCAAAATTTTGTTTGGACTTTATAATACCCTCATAAATTATACTATCATATAGGAAAATATATGTCAATTAAAATTTTAAATAATTTGTCAAAAAATGTATATAATATTTTTTACTTTTATGTTGAAGAACAAACAAAAATTTGTTATAATTTTGTTATGCAAAAAGTTGTATTGATTGATAGAAAATTAAAAGAAAATTATCTTAATTTTATAAAAAATCAAGGGTATGATGTAGTGTATATCCCAGAAAATAAAAGAGTATATGACGAAGTATCTTCCCATACTGATATTTCTTGTACTAAGATTAAGGGAAAGGTAATAATAGAACCTAGACTTAACAGTTATTTGAAAAGAAATAACTTAAAAGGCGTAATTTGTGGTAATAAGAACGTATGTGGAAAATATCCATATGATGTGTTATATAATGTCTGTGTAATAGGCAATGTTGCTATACATAACTTTAAATTCACTGATAAAGCTGTATTAAAGTACATAAAGAAAAATAAATTAAAATGTGTAAATGTAAAACAAGGCTATACAAATTGTTCTATTGCAAAGATAGGAGAGAAAGCTTGTATTACATCAAACTCTCAAATTGCAAGGAAACTTGTAAGTAGTGGAATAGATGTACTTTTAATAGACACTGAAAATGAAAAAAATATAAAATTATTAAAGAATAATGGAACATATTCAAATATGCACGGATTCATTGGCGGGTGTATGACAAATATAGAAAATAAAATTATATTATTTGGAGATTACAAGAAATTAATAGATGGCGATAAAATAAAAAAATTTGTTGAATCTTATGGGTATGAGTTCGTTTGGTTTGTAGGTGAAGATATAATTGATTATGGCGGAGCTGTAGTAGTAAAAAGAGGGAGATAAAAAAATGGAAAATATATTAGAGGGTTTAAATGATAAACAAAAAGAGGCAGTTAAATATTGTGATGGTCCACTTCTTATTTTAGCAGGAGCAGGTAGTGGTAAAACTAGAACTTTAACATATAAAATTGCATATATGTTAGATCAGAATATGTTAAAATCATGGGAAATACTTGCAATTACTTTTACAAATAAAGCTGCAAGAGAAATGAAAGAGAGAATTATATCATTAATAGGTGAAGAACAAGCAAGTAATATGTGGCTTGGAACTTTCCACAGCATTTGTGTAAGGATATTAAAAAGAGAAATTGACCATTTAGGTTATACAAAAGATTTTAATATTTTAGATGAACTTGATAAATCTAAAGTCATAAAAGAAGTTTTGAAAAAATTAGATATGGACGAGAAAATGTTCCCACCTGCAAGCATTTCTTCAGAAATAAGTAGAGCAAAAGATAAAATGCAAAAAGCTGCTGATTATTCACAAGTGGTAGCAGGAGATTATAGAAGAGAAAAAATTGCCAGGGTGTATGAAGAATATGAGAAGACATTAAAGAAAAATGACTCTATAGATTTTGATGATATATTATCGCTTACTGTTGAACTTTTTGCAAAGTTTAATGATATATTAGAGTATTATCAAAATAAATTTAAATATGTTTTAGTAGATGAGTATCAAGATACTAATAAAGTACAATTTTTATTAATAAATCAGCTTACCAAAGTTTCACAAAAAGTTTGTGTAGTTGGAGATGATTCACAAAGTATATATGGATTTAGAGGGGCTGATATTTCTAATATATTAAATTTTGAAAACACATATAAAAATGCTAAAATTATAAAATTGGAAGAAAATTATAGAAGTACTTCAATAATACTTGATGCTGCAAATGCTGTAATAAAAAATAATAAAGCAGTACTAGAAAAAAATCTTTGGACAAGTAATGAAGGCGGAGAAAAAATAACATATAAATCTTTACCAAATGAATATGAGGAAGCAGAATATATAGTAGAAAATATTGACACTATGTGCAAAAGAGAAAATAAAACTTATAAAGACTTTGTTGTTTTGTTTAGAACAAATGCACAAGCACGTGTACTAGAAGAAGTGTTTATGAGAAGTGGTACACCCTATAGACTTATAGGTGGACTTAAGTTCTATTCTAGAAAGGAAATAAAAGATTTAATAGCATATTTAAAGCTTATTCAAAATCCTAGAGACAATGTATCATTAAAAAGAATTATTAACGAGCCTAAAAGAGGTATTGGAGATGCTGCCGTAGAAAAATTACAAGTTATTGCAGATAGTAAAGATATTAGTATATTTGAAACAATATGCGATACAAATAATTTGGATGGAATTAGAAGTAGTGGAAATATAATCTTGTTTAGAGATATGATACAAAAGTTGATAAATAAGAAAAATGATATAAAAGTATCAGAACTTATGAAGGATATATTAAAAGAAAGTGGTTATGAAGCTTCTCTTAGTGAAGATTCTTCAAAAGAAACAGAGTCTAGAATGGAAAATTTAGCTGAATTTATTGGTGTTGCAATAGAATTTGAAAATGAAAATGCAGAAAATTCTTTAGGGGATTTTCTAGATAGTATAGCACTTGTTTCAAATGTTGATAAACTAGATGATACACAAGAGGCAGTAACACTCATGACTATGCATTCTGCTAAGGGACTTGAATTTCCAGTTGTGTTTTTAGCTGGCATGGAAGAAGAATTATTTCCATCTAGAAGATCGATTGAAGAGGATGAGTCTGTAGAAGAAGAAAGAAGACTTTGTTATGTTGGAATAACGAGGGCAAAAGAAAAACTATTTTTAACGAATACAACTAAAAGAACTCTTTATGGAACGACTAGTTATTCTATTCCTTCAAGATTTATAGATGAAATTCCTAAGAATTTGTTAGACGAAGTGTCTATTAATAATAGTGCTATGAGAGCAAGAAGAAGTAGCACATATTTAGATACAGAATATTCTACTGTAACAAAAATGACGCTTGATACATCTACTTTTATGCCAAAGAAATCTTCATCTTTTGGCGTTAGTGTAAATAGCTTCTTGAAAAATTTAGGAGGAAATAAAGTTGATTCTAACCCTAAAAATACTTCAACTAATATGAAATATGAGGTAGGACAAACTGTAAAACATAAAAAATTTGGTGTTGGAACAATAACCAAAATTGAAGCTGAAGGAGATGATTTTAAACTTGAAATAAGTTTTGATAATTTTGGATTTAAAAGACTTATGGCTAACTTTACACCTCTTGAAATAATAAAATAATGTTTTTTGTTGACAAATTTAATAATGTATGGTATAATATGTAAAGAATTTAATGTGTTGGTGTGATGCGACTGTTTCACTTTTTCTGCGTGCCATTGGGCAGGCGCATACTTCTTTAGTTTTCTAAAGTTAAATTTCCTGAACCTCCTTCAGAGTAACTTAGTATAATGAAAACTAAATTCTACCACAGAAAACTGCCATATGACACATGTGGCGTGGACTAAGTAATGGGTGGCAAGAAGCCATCTAGTTTTAATCGGTCTCAAAAGGGCATATTGAATGTATAATTTAAATTATAATTCATTATGGGGACTGATAATTTTATTAAAGCCGTCGGATATTCCGATGGCTTTTTCTTGATTTTATTAATATATTATGATATATTTATTTGGAAAAATGTTTAAGTAATATACAATTAACATACGTATTATAATAAAGTATAGAAACATTTGGGGAAGTGATTAAAATAGAAAAAAATATTTGCAATTTAAAAGTTAATTATATAAAAAAAGGAAGTGGAAAAAATGTACTTATAATACCAGGATGGGGAACTACAATTAATGTATATAATACTCTCATTTCTTCTATTTCAGAATATGCAAATGTTTATTGCCTAGATATGCCAGGCTTTGGAAATACATCTGAACCGAGTACCCCTTGGGGACTTAATGAGTACGTAGATTTTATAATAAAATTTATTGAGAGCGAAAAAATTGATAAGTTAGATGTAATAGGGCATTCTAATGGTGGAAGAATAATAATTAGAATGATGAATAAAGCAAATCTAAACTTTAAAGTTGAAAAGATTATTCTTATTGGAAGTGCAGGCATAGTACATAAGAAAACATTTAAACAAAAAGTTCAAATAATAACATTTAAAATCGGAAAAAAAGTATTAAACTTAAAGCTTGTAAAAAAAGTATTTCCAAACTCTTTAGAAAACTTCAAGAAGAAATTTGGATCAGATGATTATAAGAATGCAAGTCCAATTATGAGATCATCTATGGTTAAACTAATTAATGAGGATCTAAAGGAAGAACTTCCAAACATAAAAGTACCAACGCTACTTTTATGGGGACAGATGGATGATGCGACTCCACTTGAAGATGGCAAAATTATGAAAAGCTTAATTCCTGACGCAGGGCTTGTTAGTTTTGATGGCTGTTCACACTACGTTTTCTTAGAAAGAGTTGCTCATGTTAATGCTGTTATTAAAAATTTTCTTACAGGAGGTAAATAATGAAAATAATTGTAATAATTGAATACTTTGTTAACTTAATCCTACTGTTAATTTTTAGTATGCATATGTTTCAACTTAATTCTTACTTATTTAAAAAACATATGTCATGGATGAAAAAAAATATATCAAAGCATATTTTACAAATGACACTCGTTTTAATTCCAGGAGTAATGTTATGCTTTAATAATATAGTTTTAAGCGTTATTTCAGCTGTGATTTTAGCATTTAGTATAATTTATAACATTCCAAAGACAAAGTCTAAAATATCGCTTAAATGTACGCCAAGAGTAATTAGAATGTTTGTTACAGAAATATTGATTATCGTAGTTTTATTTCTAGTTTTAGGAGTTAAAAACTATGTTTTAGAAAAACTTATAATATTAAATGTTATTTCTTGTTTCTTATGTATATTTGCAAATGTGATAAATAAACCAGAGGAAAAATTAGTAAAGAAAAAATATATAAACGAAGCAAAAAAAATACTTAATGGCATGCCAAACTTAATTGTTATTGGAGTAACTGGAAGTTATGGAAAAACAAGTGTTAAAAATTTCTTATATAAAGTATTGTCTTCAAAGTATGAAGTACTAAAAACTCCTAAAAATTATAACACTACAATGGGCGTAGTAAAAACAATAAGAGAAAATTTAAAAGCTACACATCAAATATTCATTTGTGAAATGGGTGCAACACATGTTGGTGATATAAAAGAAATATGTGATATAGTAAATCCCAAACTTGGAATAATAACATCTATAGGACCACAGCATTTAGAAAGCTTTGGAAGTATAGATAATGTTATAAAAACTAAATTTGAACTTGCAGATAGCGTAATTAAAAATGGAGGAACTGTATTTTTAAATTATGACAATGAGTACATATTAAATAAAAAAATAGAAGGAAAAAAGATAACTTATGGTATAAATAATAAAAATTTAGACTATAATGCATATGATTTATCCTCATCTTCTAAAGGACTTTCGTTTAAAACATTAAACAAGAAAAAAGAAGAATTTGAATTTAAAACTAAACTTATAGGAAATCATAATGTGGCTAATATTTTAGCTGCCATTTCAGTGGCCGATTACCTAGGGGTAGATATGAAGAAGACTATTTCAAAAGTAAGAGAGATAGAAAGTGTTGAACATAGACTGCAATTAATACCTCATGGTGATCTTTCTATTATAGATGATTCGTATAATTCTAATCCAATAAGTTCAAAGGCTGCCATAGATACTCTAGGACAATTTGAAGGAACAAAAATTGTTGTAACTCCGGGGCTTATTGAACTTGGTGGAGAAGAGGAAAAGTATAATTTTGAACTTGGTGAGTATGCAACTAAAGTTTGTGATTATATAATACTTGTAGGTCAAAGACATTCGAAACCTATATTTGATGGGATAAAATCAACAAAATTTGATATGAATAAAGTTTTTGTGGTATCTTCTCCACAAGAGGCTATGGAAAAAATTGGCACTTTAAAAATATCAGGTAAAGTTACAGTTTTACTTGAAAATGATTTGCCTGATAACTATAATTAATGTGTATAAAGAAAAAAAGAGGGGATTTTTTATGAAGATAAAATTAGGTGTATTTTTTGGTGGTAAGAGTGTTGAACATGAAGTATCTATAATTACCGCAATTCAAGCCATGGAAAATATGGATAAAGAAAAATATGATATTATTCCAATATATATATCTAAAGACAATAAAATGTATTGTGGAGAGCTTGTTGGAAATATAAAAGAGTATAGTAACGTCGAAAAACTAATGGAAAAAAGTTATTGTATAACACTTGCTCAAAGAGGAGATAAAACAGTATTATTAAAATGCAATAAGAAGATGTTTGAAAGTGATATATATGATTACATTGATATAGCATTTCCAATAGTACATGGAACTAATGTTGAAGATGGAACACTTCAAGGATTTTTAAAGATGTTTAATCTTCCATATGTTGGTTGCGATGTAATGTCCTCTGCTGTTGGAATGGATAAATATGTTTGTAAATGTGTTTTAAAAGAAAATAATATTCCAGTGCTTGATTGTAAATGTTATAGCCTAAAAGATTATAATTTAGGAGTTGAAGATATAATATCTGATGTAGAAAAAAATATTGAATATCCAGTTATAGTAAAGCCAATTAATCTTGGATCAAGTGTAGGAATTGAAATTGCAAAAGAGAGGTCTGAACTAAATGAGGCAATAGAAAATGCTTTTACATATTCTAAGAAGATTTTAATTGAAAGAGCAATCAAAAACTTAAAAGAAGTAAATTGTTCTGTACTTGGAGATTACGAAGAAGCAAGAGCCTCAGAATGTGAAGAGCCTGTAAAAACAGATGAAATATTAAGTTTTACAGATAAATATATTTCAGGTTCAAAGGGAAGTAAAACTTCTGGATCTAAAACTTCAATGAATGCGGGAGTTTTAAAATTACCAGCAGATATTACAGAAGAGCAAAAAAATGAAATACAAAGTTTAGCAATAAAAACTTTTAATGCTCTTGGATGTTTGGGTGTTATTCGTATTGATTTTATGATAGATCAGGATATAAATAAAATATATGTAAATGAGGTTAATACTATACCGGGATCACTTTCTTTCCACCTTTGGAGAGCAACAGATGTAAACTATAAGGATTTGCTAGATAAAATGATTGATCTTGCATTAAAAAGAAACCGTGAAGAAGGAGAAATGACTTTCTCATTTGATAGTAATATACTTGCAGGGTATACTAAAGATTCCTTTAAAGGATTTGGTGGAACAAAAGGTGCAAAACTAGGAAATTAATATATACCTATTGTTAAAAGAAATAATTATGCGTAATGCAGATTATTTCTTTTTTTACTTTTTATCAGATTTTTATATAATTTTATTTCCAAACAGAAAAAAATAGTGTATAATGTAGATTGATTTAAAGGTGGTAGATATTGTGATTCAAGAGATAAAAAAATATGTTATAGTAGGCTTAATGCTAGTACTTAGTATAGTAATTGTGTTTGGATGCTCAAGGAAAGAAGATAAAATTAAAAATACAATAGAAAATTTAGTTATATATGGAGACAACATAGATACAGATTTTAAACCATTTATGGAAGGCAGTGTTCCATATATTGCCGTTGATACTATATCTAAGGTTATAGATGAATATATATATTATGATAAGGTTTCAACTAAGGTAATAATAACTACATATAATGATGTTATTAAACTAAAAGTTGGCGAAAAGGTTATGTCAAGAAATTTAGAAAATATAAACATAGAAAATGAAGCTAAACTAGTTGACGGTATTCCATATATACCAATATCACTTTTTACTGATATATATGATATAACAATAACTTATAATGATGAAACAAATACACTTTCAATAGACAAGAAAAATGAAAGTGATATAAAGGTTAAATATAATCAAGTAAATGTTTATGAAAAATTATCTACAAATTCAAAAGTACTTGCTACACTTTATAAAAATTCAACACTAAAAGTGTACGAGGAAAGTTTAAATCATAGCAGATGGTATAAAGTAAGAACAGAAACCGGAATTGTTGGATATATTTCTAAGAATGCTATTAATTTAGAAAATAATGAGGAAGATTCAGAAAACGATACAATACTTGATAATAAAATGTACGAGAATAAAGTTGTTATGTTCTGGCAATATGGCTCAAATGTAAAAACTTTAGGAAATAAAATAGATGGAGTAAATGTTGTATCACCAACGTGGTACGAACTTAAAAATAGTAGCGGAGATATAATATCTGAGTACAGTAAAGAATATTATGATAAAGCAAAGTCAAATGGATATGAAATTTGGCCAATAGTAACAAATGGTATAGATAATGCAGATTATTCATCTAAGGATACATCTGATCTTATGAATAGTGAAACTTCAAGGGAAAAATTTATTAAGAATATGTTAAAAATAGCTCAAGATAATAAGCTAGACGGAATAAATATAGACTTTGAAGCAATGAAAACTGATGATAAGAAACTATATACACAGTTTATACGTGAACTTTGTCCTATCTTTAGAAAGTACGGAATTAAAGTTTCTGTAGATATGTATTTTGTAGCATATATGGAAAGAGGAGAGATTGGAAAGGCTGCTGACTACGTTATACTTATGGGATATGATCAAAGAGGAAATTGGTCATCTGAGGAGGGGTCAATTTCTGAAATTTCATGGGTTGAGAAAAATATAACATCTCTAATTGAAGATTCTAAGATTAATCCTTCAAAAATTATTTTAGGAGTGCCATTTTATACTAGATTGTGGATAAGGAATAATGCTAACAATACTCTAACAACTAAAGTATATTCTATGAAAAATTGTGACGAATTTATAAAGAGTAATTCACTTACAAAAAAAATGGATGAAGCAAGTGGCCAAAATTATGTTGAATGTACAAAAGGGAATACAGAATATAAACTATGGATAGAAGATGGTGACTCTATAAAAAATAGAGTTAATATAATTAACAAATTTAAATTGGCTGGAATATCTGGATGGCAAAAAGGTTTAGAAACAGAGGATATATGGAGTGTAATTAATTCAAATATTGAAAAATAGGAGCAAAAAATGTTAATTGAACCAAATGAAATTAATAAAATTTTAAGCCTAGCTTCGACTCAACAGATAAATAGAGGTAAAAAATATTATGAGCAAGATAGAGTTAAAATTTTAAATGTTAATATTAATAACGATAAAAATTTTAAAATAAATACAGCAATAAAAGATGTGGATAGTATTAATTATTTTGTCAGTGTTGAAAAAGGAAAAAATAATATTGTCTCAAAATGTGATTGCAAAGAGTTTACCAAAAATGGGGCTCTTTGCTCTCATATTATTAGTACACTTTTTGATATTTATATAGATTATGAAAATTATTTAAATTTTAAACCTGAAGAGAATTTAACTTATAATGATATGACTTTGGGATTAAAGTCAAATAATAATTTTATAAAAAAATATATTCCATTGGAGATAAATAAAAAAAACACAATTTCTTCGATAAAAAATATATTGAACGACTATAGTTATGATGTTGTAACAGTATATAAATTACTTCAATATGTATTTAGTGAATTTAGTAGTGTAGAATGTATGCAATTTGCCAAGAAACTATTAAATCCTAAGAATATGAAGATAAATGTATTTGAAGATAATGTAAAAAATCCTGAAGTTATTATTGAAGTAATTAAAAAAAGCGAGTGTATATCAATAAAATCAAATATTTTAGAAAAAGAGTTTTTTATATATAACAATAGTATGTACTACATAGAAGATGGTAGTATTTATAAATGTACGAAAAAATTTTTATATTCAATGTTACCATATATTATAAGCTTAAACAATATACAAAGTAATACTTTTAATATAAAGGAAAGTGATATTGAAAGCTTTTATGATAATATGTTTATAAATATAAAAGAATTTATTACGCTTGAGGATAAAGACAAAATACTTTTAGAATATAATAGTTACGAGTTAAAAGGAAAAATTTATCTGGATTTAAATGATAAAGGAAATATAGTTTCTAATATTAAAGTAGAATATAAAGGAAAAGAAGAGGATATATTCGATAATCTAAAAAATAACGAAGATAAGACTATCTCTTATTATTTTATTATAATTCAAATAATCAAGGATATTGGATTTAGCATAGATTATGAAAAAAAGGAAATTTCAATTAAAAATGAAGATAGAAAGTATGAATTTATAAAAAATGGTATTAATAGATTAATAAATGAATATGACCTTGAAGTTATGGCTACTGATAGATTTAAAAAGAGGAAAATTACGACTCTAAAGGGAATGAATATAAATATTGGAATTAACAATGATTTAGTTGAAGTAGACTTGTCTAATATCGGAATTTCAACATATGAAATATATGATATGTTAAAAGCTTATAGACAAAAAAAGAAGTATTTTAAATTAAAGCGAGGAGATTATATAGATTTAAATGAAGAAAATCTTAAGTCTTTTTTCAAAATTTCAAATGAAGTTTTAAATGGTAGTTTTTCAGATGATTCTACAAAAATATTTATTCCAAAATATAAAGTATTATATCTTGAAAATTTATTAAAAAAAGATTCAAATATTAAGATAAATAGAACTGAAGAGTATAAAAAAATAATTGATGAAATAAACAACATTAATAAAAATAAATATGAACTACCAAGTAATCTAAATGCTAAAATGAGGGAATATCAAATTCAAGGTTACAATTGGATAATGTCACTTAAAAAATATGGATTTGGAGGTGTTCTTGCAGATGATATGGGGCTTGGTAAAACGTTGCAAGTTATAAGTGTCTTATTGGAAGAAAAAAATAACAATAATGGAATATCTATTGTGGTATGTCCAAGTTCACTTTATTTAAACTGGAAAAAAGAAATTGAAAAATTTGCAGACGAACTCAAAACTTTAGTTGTGTTTGGAAACTATAAGCAAAGAGTAGAACTTATAAAAACAATAGATAAATATGATCTTGTAATAACGTCATATGATATGCTAAAAAGAGATATAGAGATGTATCTTGGTATTAATTTTAATTATATTATAGCAGATGAGGCTCAATATATTAAAAATAATAATACGCAAAATGCAAAAGCTATAAAGAAAATTAAAGCAAAAAATAAGCTTGCTCTCACAGGAACTCCAATAGAAAATTCTTTATCTGAATTATGGTCAATATTTGATTTTGTATTACCAGGATATTTGTATAATTATTCTAGGTTTAGAGAAGTATATGAAAAACCTATATTAAAAGAAGAAAATAAAGAAAAAATGGAACTCCTTTCTAATATAATTTCACCGTTTTTGTTAAGGAGAACAAAAGATAACGTACTTTCTGACCTTCCAAATAAAACGGAAATACTTATGTATAATGAAATGGAAGGGGAACAAAGAAAAATATATGATATGTATTTAATGCAAGCAAAAGAAAGTGTAAGAAAAGAACTTATAGAAAAAGGCTTTGAAAAAAGTAAGCTTAAAATTCTTTCTATTATTACAAGACTTAGACAAATTTGTTTGCATCCATCATTGTTTATAGAAAATTATGATGGGGGAAGTTCAAAACTTGAACAGTTTATTACGGTTTTAAAAGATGCTATAGCGTCTTCACATAAAATATTAGTGTTTTCAGGTTTTACATCTATGCTTGAAATAATAGAAAAAAGGTTAAAAAGTGAGGAGATTGAATATTATAAGTTGACCGGAAGTACTAAGGCACAAACACGAATCGAGCTTGTTGATAAATTTAACAAAGAAGATAGAGTTAAAGTATTTTTAGTATCATTAAAAGCGGGCGGTACAGGACTTAATTTAGTTGGTGCTGA
>HF996745.1:20221-28863 GCA_000433335.1 Clostridium sp. CAG:1219
CTACAGATAGAACCCATAGAATTGGCCAAAGGAAAAAAGTACAGGTATTTAAATATATAACACAAAATTCTATAGAGGAGAGAATCCAAAAAATGCAAAATAAGAAAAATAGTCTTATAAATGCAGTTATAAAAAATGATAGTGATAGCATAAGAGATAATATAAATATAAATGATATATTAAGTTTGTTTGAATAGAACATAAAAAACAACTACTTTCGATAAAAGTAGTTGTTTTTTTCTATTTAGTATGTATAGATTTCTACATATTATTATTTAAATTTAGTATATAACTAAGATACATAAAAAAGGTGATATATATGATAGAAAACGTTTTAAAATACTTCCCTGTTGAACTTCAAAGACAAATATTGAATACTAAAGTAAATGATAATTTAAAAGAAATAAGAATAAGAGCATATCAGAAGGTATGTCTAGAATATTATAATTTGGAAGTATTTTTAGAGTATGTGTCTACTACAACAGATATATTAAATATACTTTTAAATATATCAAAAAATTCTATATATGCCATACAAAATGATATTAATAATGGTTTTGTTGTAGTACCTGGCGGACATAGAATTGGAATTTGTGGAGAGGCAGTTATTTCAAATGGAAGGATAATTAATGTAAAAAATATAAATAGTATGAATATAAGAATATCTACCCAAGTATTTGGTGCTGCAAATAAAATACTACCATACGTTATAAAAAATAGTAAAACTATAAGAAATACGCTCATAGTATCCCCTCCAGGATGTGGAAAGACAACTATATTAAGAGACCTTATAAGGCAACTTAGCAATGGAGTAGAAAATTTAAATTTTAAAGGTAAAAATATAGGCATTGTTGATGAGAGAGGAGAAATTGCTTCTGTATATCTCGGAAAAAGTGGCCTTGATCTTGGAAAAAGAACGGATGTGATGTCAAATTGTAGTAAGAGCACAGGAATTGATATGTTAGTAAGATCTATGGGACTTGATATAATTGCAACTGACGAAATTGGTCAAAAAGAAGATATAGAGGCTATATTAAGAGCTTCACTTAGTGGCGTTGGTATGATTTTTACAATGCATGCTAGTAGCGTAGAAGATGTATATCAAAATAAAAACGTATCCTGTCTTTTAAACGATGGAATATTTGAATGCATAGTTGTATTATCAAATAAAAATGGCGCAGGAACAATAGAAAATATTAAATTAGTGAAAAATTTAGGGAAGGAGGGAGAGCGTGATTGCATTTAAAATAATAATAGGAGGTTTAATAGTTGCAGTTACTACGTATATAGGATTTTTAGTTGCAAAAAAATTACAAAAAAGGGAAGAAACGTTAAGAGAGACGATTTTGTTTTTTGATATGGTGGAAAATGAAATAAGATATATGCTAAATGTTTTACCCAACGCATATGAATCAGCAAGACAAAGGCTTAAAGGGGACCTTAAAATTGTAATTGGTCAGATAGTTGTTGATATGTTAGCAAGTGATAATTATGAATTATCTGGAAAAACCATATCCAGTAATATAAATCTATTAAAAGAATTAACTAGTTATGATAAGGAAGTTATTATTTCTACACTTAAAAATCTTGGTAGAAGTGATGTAGATGCTCAAGTAAATATCTTAGAAAATGCTAAAAGAACTATTCAAGTACAAATTGATGAGGCAATAGAATATAAAAATAAAAATTCTAAATTATATAAAGCAGTTGGCACAATAGCTGGAATGATGATTGTAATAATACTAGTGTAGTTTTAGGAGGGATAATATGGACATAGATTTGTTATTTAAAATAGCAGGTATTGGTATTTTAGTTGCTGTTTTAAACCAAGTTTTAACTAAGGCAGGACGCGAAGATCAGGCAATGATGACAACGTTAACAGGAATTGTAATTGTACTTATGCTTGTTATAACTCAAATAAGCAATTTATTTGAAACGGTTAGAACAGTATTTAAATTATAGGTGAGATAATGGAAATTATTAAGGTAGTAGGATTTGCTATATTTGCCACAATGCTGGTGGTTATATTAAAGGAAGAAAAGAAAGAATTTGCTGTTGCACTTTCCGTTATTGCGGGAGTTATGTTGCTGCTTTTTTGTATTTCAAAAATAGATCCAATAATTAATATGTTATATGAATTAGTCGAAAAATCTGGTATTAATTCAAGTTTTTTAGTCATTATTTTAAAAGTAATAGGAATTGCCTATTTAGTCGAACTCGGTAAAAATATTTGCCAAGATGCAGGTCAAAGTGCTATAGCTACAAAACTTGAAATGGCAGGTAAAATCATAGTTGTGTCTATTTCTCTTCCAATATTTACTTCTCTTATTAGCCTATTAGTAGAGTTGGTGTAATATGAATAAAAAAGTTTTATATACCATAGTAGGTGTAATTATATTATTTTTTATAACAAGCGATATTTATGGAGTAGATGATAATAAAAGCAATGTAACAGAGGAAATAAAAGAAAACTTTGGACTTCCTGCATATTTAGATAGTATAGGAGAGTGCATACAAGAAGCAAATATATCTGAATTTAATATTTCTGATTTTTCCAATGATTTAATTTCAGGTAGAGGAATTGGATACAATAAAATATTTCAAAATATAATATCATTACTTGGAAAAGAAATTTTTATTAGTTTAAAAAGTGCCATTTTAATTTTAATAATAATCTTACTTATGGCGATATTAAACGGTATTAATGAAAATAGCCAAATTCTAAATATTGTTTATCTTGTATGTTTTATAGCAATAGCAAGTATTACAATTGGAAATTTTACTCAAATTATTTCAATGTTTAAAAATACATCAGATATACTATCAAAAATTGTGCAAATAGTATCTCCTTTTTTAATAGCAATTTTAATAGGTACTGGTGCTATAACAAGTACTGGTCTTATACAACCATTAATTTTATTTATGGCAAGTCTAATAGGATTTATTATTACTTATATAATAATACCTTGCATCAGCGTATCAGTGGCTCTAAATGTAATTTCATCTATGTCAGATAATTTTAAATTTAATGAATTAAGTAAGATGTTTAGTAAGTGTGCAATATGGATTATTGGTATAGTATTAACATTATTTTTGGGAATACTTTCACTTGAAACTACGCTTAGTGCATCAGTCGATTCTTTAACTGTAAATGTAACACAAGCAGCATTTTCTAATTTTATACCAGTAGTCGGTAAGTTTTTCTCGGATAGCTTAGAAACTGTAATTGGGACAAGTAAAATTATAGGAAAAGCGGGAGGTGTAGTTGGAATTGTTAGTATGGTAGTGATTTCTAGTGTTCCGATAATAAAAATAGCGAGTGTATGTATAGTTTATTATCTTTTAGCTGCAATAAGTGAAATAGTTTGTAAAGAAGAAAAAATAAAAAAGTATATTAAAGGTTTTGGAGACGTTTATAAAACCTTACTTGGAATTTTAATTGGAATAAATATTTTATTTATAATTTCTATAGGAATAATTATTAATTTGTGTGGAAAAATAGGCACTTAAGGGAGGGAGAAATGGTTGATATATTAAAAAACTGGATAACTACAATGCTTTGTATAGGAATTTTTTTAACTTTTATACAAATGATAGTTCCAAATACTAATCTGAAAAAGTATATATATTCTTTAATTGGAGTTGTGACAATAATTACCCTGATATTACCAGCTTATAATTATTTTAAAGTGAATAAATTAGATGAAGTCACAACTAGTGTAATAAATTCGTTAAATGAAAATGTGCAAGTAGAAGATGACACTGCTTCTCAGCGTTATAGTGACATTTCAAAAAATGAAAATGTTAAGAATGAGTTTATAAAAAAATATAAAGAGGATATAATAAAAAAACTTCAAGAAAAGGGAATAGAAGCAAGTGACGTAGTTATTATAATTGATGATGAGTATAATGTTGAAAAATTAAACATTAAAATAAATGGTAATAATATTAGTAACACTAATATTAATAAAATATTTAGTTGTATTAGCGAAAACTATGATATTGATAAATCAAAAGTTAGCGTGGAGGAGGTGTAAGTATGAATTATTTAGAAACTTTAAAAAATATTGCAAAAGATAAGGGGAAGAGGGTTGAAAATTTAATTTTTGTATTAATATTATTAGTTATTTTATTGTTTTCTTTCTCATATATTTTTAATAGTAAGGAAGAAACTGTAAAAACAAATGCCGAAGTAAAAGATGCTACAGATGCCGATACACAAAGTAATGATGTGGAAGAAAAGCTTTCTGCTATATTATCTAAAATTTCTGGTATAAGTGACGTTTCGGTTGCACTTACATATTCTAATAATGGGAACAGTACACCGGTCTATAACACAAAAGAAACAAAGGGTGAAACACAAACGACTACTGAAAAAAATGTTGCATATAATCAACAAAATGGTGATAAAGTGGCTGTTATTTCAACAACTACTGTGCCTAATGTTGAAGGCGCAATAGTAGTAGCAAAGGGAGCTAGGGGTGCGGATATGAAATCAAAAATAGCAAGTGCCGTAGCTACATGTGTTGGAATTCCAGTATATAAGGTACAAGTTTTTGAAAAGGAGTGATATTATGTTAAAGAGGGGGAAAATAGCACTACTTTCTCTTACGCTTATGCTTTTAATAGCTGGATATATAAATTATAAGTATAACCCAGAACGTGAGAAAAATTTAGGAAAAACAATATATGTAAATGGAAAAGATAGCTATATGTACGAGAATGTTAGTATTTATAACGAAGAAGAGAGTAGTATAAGCAATGTTGAAGAAAAAAGTAATGTAACGGGTAATTCAAATAGTAATGAAGATGCGATTTCAGTATTTAGATATGATAGAGATAATATGTATTCAGAACTTGAAGAAAACTACAGAAGCACAATATCTAACACTAACACTTCAAAAGAAAAAATAAACGATTACCAAGATAAATTAAACAAATTAATAGAAGAAAAAAATTTAATATCTATGGTAGAAAATGTTATATTATCAAAGGGAATAGAGGATATTGTTATTATTCCTACAAGCAATAATAATTTGAATGTTGTAATAAAGTCAAAAGAAGAAATACCATCAGACTTAATGGCAAAAATTCAACAAATAATAGTTGATCAACTTGGTGTTGAAGCGTCAAAAATTAGTATAATTAGACAAAATTAACTTTTTTATATAGTATGAATAATAATAGTTTCAATTATGCAAATAATAATTGAAGTTATTATTATTTTTTTATAAATATTACAAAAATATTACATGCAAATTAAAAAAACATTACCGATAAATAATTTGTTGAAAAAAGTAATACTATGTGTTAAAGTATATTTGTAATAAATATGTTAATGAGATAAGGAGAAAAATATGCCAAGTTGCTTAGGAATTCATTTTAGTGATAATGTTATAAGATATGCTAAATTAGTAACTGATAGTGCAAATAATGTAAGACTTGACCATTATGGAACAAGGATTGCAAAAGGCATTAGAAAAGATATAGTGGAAAGCATTATAGATGAAACTTCTAGTGCTGAAATTCCAATTGTTACTAATGTGTTGAATGAAAATCTTGTTGAAGTATCAATATTTGATCAAGCTCAAGAAAGCCAGTATTCTCCAGATATAATGAAACTTGAGTTTGAGACTTGGTGCGAAAAAAATCAAAAAACACCGGATAAATATAAATATGTATATAAATTGTCAGATTATAGGACAGCTGAAAATAAACACAATGGTATTTTATGTATATCTTCTAAAGATGATATAGAACAGAGTACAAAAATAAATGATATAGTGGCTCAAGCCGCCTATCCTTCAAAACTTTTATATACAGATCTTGCTCCGCAAGATGTTAGCAATTATATAATTGTAAATTTAGATGAAAAACTTTCAATAGAAACCGTAATAAATAGAAAAATGTTTGATTATAAGCTATATACTATTGGAATAGCAGATGTCCTTTCTGCTGTTGAGATGAAGCTTGGAAATTATCAAAGGGCTTATGCTGCATGTAAACAATTAAATGTTTATACTGAAGGCGAAGATACTAATGATAAAGAAGTTGCTTCTATAGTAGAACCTATATTACAAGAAATATTAAGAAATATTGCTTCAGTTGTAGAAGCAAACAAAGATACTATATCTAGGGTTTATATAACTGGTATGGGAATAATATTCAATAATATGGATGTTTTACTCACTGAGTATTTAGGTATCAAGACTTCAATATTAAAGCCAAAGTTTTTGTCTGATACATCAGATGTTAGAAGTATAGCAGAAGTTCTTGAAACTACTCAAGCTATGGTTATGGCATATAATTTCTTGATGAATAAAAATAGGTTTCTTGATTATGTGAAAAGAGTACCAGAGAAAAAGAAAAATGATTTCTTTGAAAATATAAAGGCTAAATTTTCTTCTGTAAAATTTAAGAAAAAAGAAAAGAAACAAAAAGAACCTGCAGAAAATGCTACTCAAAATGGTGTAAGTACTGCAGATCAAGTAAAAGAACAAAAGAAAATAAATATTAAAATGCCTGAAATAGAAAAGAATGTTGCACTAAATGTAATGGTAAGCTTGGCTACTATTGCTACTCTTATATTTATAGCATATCTTGCTTTTACAGTAATATATACTACAACAAACAATAAGATGATAGCTGACGTTACTAATAAAATAAATGCACTAAATGGAGAAATAGCAAAAGCAAATTCTGATATTCTATACATTGAAAGTAATACAAAAGAATATACTGACATTAATGATGATGTTGACACTTTAGTGTCACAAATTCAAACAGGACAGATAGGCAAAGTATCTACATATAATGTAGCATCATTTTTGCAAAAACTAATTAAAGTTATACCAAAAAATGTTACTTTAGATACTCTAAAATCTGATGACAATAAAAATGTAGTTATTACAATGTATTCAAATAAATATGCTGACCTTGGTTATTTTGTAGCACAGCTTAAACTTGAAGGAATACTAAATTCAGTAAAGGTAAACAAAATAGAAAACTCAGCTGATAAAATAACAATAGAGATAGGCGGTGAGTTGCCATAATGGAAAAGGATAATGTAAAAATATTGATATGTGTCATTTTATTTCTGATGTTTGGCGGGCTTACAGTTCTATTTTGTATGTTAGATGTAAATCTTGGATTTATATCTACATCATCTATAGAAGGAATAATTGCAAAAAGAGAACAGCTTTTAAACTTAGAAAGCAAACTTGAATCAACTGAAAGTACGTATACTAATACAAAAAATAAAGTTGAAACTTCAAAAAAAGCTTTCACTACAGCTAAAAATAAATATGAGGCTATAAGTGACGAAACAATTGATCTTATAAAAGAAGCTACTACAGAAGAAAATTATGACATCGAATATATGTGGATAAAACTTGGTAATTATGCTTCTGTAAATAATTTAAAAATACTTTTGGTTGAACCTGGTGGCACTGTTACAGAAACTACAACAGGTGATTCTACGAAAACAGATGACGCTAACACTAAAACTAGCACTACTAACACTAATAAGAGCACTTCTAATAATGCTAGTACGCCAGCTTCAAGTACTACGGCTTCAACTGATGCATCTAAAGCAGCAAATACTGCAACAACGGCTGCAGTTGAAAACACTACTGCAAATAATACAACTTCATCAAAAACCACAGACAATACACTTTTAACTGTTACACTTGAAGGAAGTTATCTTAATATGTCTGATTTTGTTTTTGAAGTTGAAAATGATAAAGAACTTAGATTTAAACTTGATAATATGGAAGTAACATATGTTTCAGGTACAACAATTAAAGCTAAATTTAATGTAAAAAATGTAATTATGATAAAATAATTTAGAAAGGAGAGCTAATATGAATAAATCATTTGCTGTAACGTTTAGTATTTCTGTTATAATACTAGCAGCAGCGTCTGTTATAATGTTAATGTTATTGTTACCAAAACAACTTATATCACTTGAAACTAGTGTAGAAAATTATACTGGCGTAGAAAAGGCAAATTATACGTATACTAAAACTAAAGACATAAGCAAAGAAGCTCTTCTTAAAGAATATAAAATATCTTCAAATGATATAATTAACTTTAAGAATAAAAAAGGATACATTCCAGGTAATTCCGACCCATTTGCAAGAAAAGAAGAAACAAATGATGGTACATCAACTGGTACAAATACATCAGGAAATAAAAACAACTCAAACGGTACTAACAATAGTTCTACTTCAAGTAGTGCCCAGGAAGCAAAAGATAAAACAACTAATAGTAATGGAGGAATTGAAAACCCACCAAGCACATCCAAATAAGAGGGGAAGGTTATAACTTGGAAGAAGAGAAAGTAAATAAAATTAGAAAAAAAAGAACTAATGTAAGAGGTAATGAAAAATCAAAAAATGGCGATACTGCATTTAAAAATACACTTATAATTGTATTATTAATAGTGTGTCTTATAGAGACAATATATATAATATTTTATACTTTAAATTTAAAGGAAAATACAGTAAAAAAGAGCTTTTTAAACTCTTATATAGAAATACAAAGAAATGTATCAACTTACCTTGTAGGCCAAAATTTTGAATCATATAATGCTTATAATTATGCACAAATTTTGACTGGAGTTATAGTTGATGACAATGGAC
>HF996745.1:28908-29159 GCA_000433335.1 Clostridium sp. CAG:1219
AATGATGAAGAAATATTACCACTTGTTTCAAATGAAAATAAAATTGATATAAATGGTGTTGAATATTTCCAATGCAATAGTGATAATATAAAAACAAATTTAAAAATCGATATGCCATCATACAGAAATATTACATGGTATATAGGAAGCAATGGAGAACTAAAAATAAAGTATTCCATAAAGCCTGCATGGTGGACATCAGATCTTGATTGCCTTATAGTTGGCAATTAGTTCAAACTTAGGTTAGAACA
>HF996745.1:29183-42910 GCA_000433335.1 Clostridium sp. CAG:1219
AAAAATGTTTTAATAAATATTTATTATAAGGAGGAGCTTTTATGAAAGCAAAAAACGGTATTTCTTTAATCGTATTAGTTATCACTATCGTTGTAATTATCATTTTAGCCGCTGCTGTTATCCTTTCATTAGGAAACAACAACCCAATCAATTCAAGTAAAGTTGCAAAACTTACTCAATCTAAAGATAATATAGAATCTGCAATATCTATATACGTATCTTCTCAATATGCTAAAACAGCAGGCGGAGATACAGATGTAGATTCTAAATCAATTGCTTTAGGAAGTTTTTGTAAAGCATCAAGTGGAGATGCAACACCTGTAGAAAATAAAGCACTAGCAAGTGCCCCAACTGAAGCAGTATCAACAGATATTTATACAATAACAGATTTCTCTGCACTTGAAATTGACAATCCAGGTGATACTTGGTATTATGCACCAGCTACAGGAAAAGTTTATGTAGAATTTACATCTACTCCATCTTGGGCTACAGATGCTACTAAAGCATTTACTATTGTTGCAAAACAATAATTTTAAACAAAAGTAAAAAAATAAAAATGATAAACTAATGCGATTAGGTAAAAGACATATGCAAAAAGACTGTATATGTCTTTACCACTATATATTTATATATGTATATATTAAAGAAGTTAGAACTTAAATTTTGTAATATGTATATATGGAAAGGGGAATTTTAAGTGATAATATGCCTTTATATTTTTATATTTTTATGCATATTTATGATTGGCGCTTTTTTTGGTAGCTTTTTTTCACTTGCAACTTACAGAATACCAAAAGGGGAAGATATAACTCATACTAGGTCATATTGTCCAAATTGTAAGCATAAACTTAGCTTTTTTGATTTATTTCCTGTAATAAGTTACATTGTAAGAGGTGGAAAGTGTAAATATTGTAAACAAAAAATTAGTCCAAGATATATTTTATTAGAATCTTTAAATGGAATTTTATTTGTTGGAATTTATTTTTTAGTATATAAAATATCTTCTGATTTGTTAGTTTCACTTTTTGTTTCTATGATTATATATATAATTTATGCAGTAATTTTTGTTATAATTGGTTCAAAAATTATGGAAAATCTTAACAAAGAAAAGGAAAATAGTATAGATTCAAAAAAAGGTGTTTATGTTGCTGAACTTGTAGTAGCATTTGTTGCATTTTTAATTATTATTTCTTCTAGTGTAGTAATTTCTAGAAATTATAATATAAAATTAAATACAATGAAAAAGGAGTCAGACATTTTAAAATTTACCGTTTCACTAGTTGAATTTTTAAAAAATGAAGACATTGCATATGCGCCAGCTGGAGATTATACTTTAAGGGAAGATGCTATTAAAAATTATTATTCTATGTTGGGTCTTGAGTACGATGAGAGTACAAATTTAAAAGTAAATATTAATGTAAAAAGTTACAAGGAAGATCAAAATGTAGAATATGATGTTTTAAAGATAGTTAAAATTACATCAAGCTATAAATTAGATTCTAAGAATAATTCTTATGATATTTCTAATGTTTATGAAAAGGAATATGATAAAACATCTGACAAGTTTAATGGGATTTTAAATTAAGAGGGTAAAAAATATGAATAAAAAATCTGGACTTACAATGGTATCAATTGTCATATATGTAGTAATATTTTTCGCACTTGCAATGATAATTAGTGGAGTTACAATGGTAATGGATTCCAATTCACTAAAAGATAAAGGAATAATTTTCTGTGAGGAACAATTAAATAAATTACAATATAACTTACTGGTTAGTAATGAAAATAGCAAAGGGGATATTACTAAGATAGAAAATAAATTGGTTTTTGGAAATAATGATATGTATGAGTACGATTCTAGTACTAAAACTATATATAAAAATGGTGGAATATTAATCCAAAACGTTGAAGAATTTAGTATACAAAATGATGTAAATAACGAGAATTATTATAAAATTGTATGCGGTGTAAAAAAATATAACCAAGGAAAATATGGAACTACTTATTTATATATAGAGTAGATAGGTGATAATATGAAAAATAAAAAGTTTATCAAAGGTTCTGGGATAGTAGCTGTTATATTTGCAAGTGTAGTAACCTCAGTGTATATGGTTTCAACTTTTGCAGATTATGAACATTACAGAGTAATGTATAATAAATATGCAGATTATATCAAAGAAGTTTATGCTAAAAATGTTGAAAATGTGGATTCTCACTATAAAGAATTAGAGAAAAAAGTACAAAATGATGAGAATTTTATATTAGAAAATACTATATAATTATTAATATTTGTTTTTTTGTAAAGGAGAAAAGAAATGTTTGAAAATGTAAAGATAAAGAAAAATCCAATAGGAGTTGAATTTATAAAAAGGGGACTTTTAACAGAAGTACAAGTTGATAGAGTATTACAATATCAAAAAGAGCACAAAGAATTAAAATTCGGTGAAATTGTTGATATTCTTGATATGTGTGATAAAGACGCACTTCTTGACGCTTTGTCTGATAAGGTACAAGTAAATCCTGTTATGCTTGAGCACAATCTTAAAATTAATCCAGTAAAATATTTGCCAAGAGATGTAATTATAAACTACAAGGTTATGCCATTTGATATAGATGGAAATACCCTAAAAGTTGCTTTTGCTGATCCACAAAATGCTCCAAAGGTAAAGGAAGTAGAACTTTTACTTATGAATGCAGGATACTCTATGGAAATATATATTACTCTTTATACTAGCATAATGAAACAAATAGAGGGAATAAGAACAGTTGAAACAACTTATGTAGATAAAGATGAAAAAGATACAACAAAATTAATAGATAATATAATTATGACAGGTATAGAAAAAAGAGCCAGTGATATTCATATCGAACCAATGGAAGAAAAAATACGTGTAAGATATAGAATAGATGGGGAACTTATTACAATTACTGAACTTCCTAAAGATAGACAGTCTAATATAATTGGTAGATTAAAATCTATTTCTAATATGTACCAAGAAATAACTTATGACCAAGATGGTAGTATCAATACATATGATAATTATAGTATTCGTGTATCTAGCCAGAAAACAGTAAATGGTGAGAAATTCGTTCTAAGACTTTTAAAGAAAAACTCAAAAGCAAGAGATTTATTTGAACTTGGTTTTCCAAATAATAAAGAACTTGTAGATAAGGCATTTAATAGAAGAAATAGTATTATAGTTGTATGTGCACCCACTGGTGAGGGTAAAACTACAACTTTGTATAGTGCTATAGACTATCTTGATAAGCCAACTATAAATATAATATCAATTGAAAATCCAGTTGAACGTAGAATGCCTGGAATAAACCAAGTAGAAATTGGACCAAATATAACATTTGCATCATCTCTTAGAACTGTTTTAAGACAAGACCCAGATATTATACTTGTAGGTGAGATAAGAGATGAAGAAACAGCTAAAACTGCAATAGAAGCAGGTCAAACAGGTCACTTAGTTCTTACAACTATACATACAATTGACGCTGTCGAAGCGATTACAAGACTTAGAAAATTTGGACTTTCAGATTATGACGTATCAGCTTCTCTGGTAACTGCAATATCTCAAAGACTTGTAAGAAGGTTATGTGATCATTGCAAAAAAGAACATAAATTAACAGAGGAAGAATTAAAATACATTGAAAAGGTTGAAAAAATAACAGGAGAAAAATTTGATGTCGAAAAATCTACAGTATATGAACCAGTAGGATGTAAATATTGTGATGATATAGGATATTATGAACGTGTTGCATTATTTGAAATTTTATGTATTGATGATTATCTAAAAGATATGATATCTGAAGGTGAATCAACAATAACTATAAAAAAATATGCTATGGAAAATACGGAATATAGACCACTTGTAGTGGATGGGGTACGTAAAGTACTTAGTGGAATTACAACAATAGATGAACTAAAAAGAAAAATTAGCTTATAAAGTTTATTAAAATACAAAAGGGAAAACAGCTTTTTTAAATATCAAGGCTGGTGGAGAATATATGGAAATTTTATATATGATATTACAAAGGGCTATTAACTTACAAGCAACAGATATTCATCTTGCAAATGATATGTTACCAGTTTATAGAGTAAACAAAAAACTTTATTTTGATGAAAGTAAGTTACCCCTTAGTGAAATGTTATTAAATCAAATATTAGACGCATTTTTTAAAATTGTTCCAGGGCTTGAAAATGAATTCAAGGAGAAGAAACAGGCAGACTTCGCATATACTTATATGTCAACAAGATTCAGAATTAATGTTTCTTTAAGTAAAGGAGTCCCCGCTTTTTCTCTTAGAGTTATTCCAAATGGTTCTATAGATATAGATAAACTTGGAATAAGAGAAATGGTAGAAGAAATGAAGAAAATCAATTCAGGACTTATACTTATAACGGGTAAGGTTAATACGGGTAAATCAACTACCATGAATGCATTTATTCAAGAAGTAAATAAAGAACAAAATAAAAAAATAGTAACGCTAGAAGATCCAATAGAATACGAACATAAATCTGATAAATCTATTATAGTTCAAAAAGAGATAGGAAAAGAATTAGATGTTCTTACATTTTATGATGGTCTTGTAAACTTGCTAAGGGAAGATGCTGATATATCAGTAATAGGAGAAATTAGAGATAGGAAAACGATGGATGTAGCAATGGAACTTGCTGAACTAGGCGGAATAGTTGTAGGTACACTTCATACTCGTTCTTGTGGTGAAACTGTCGAGAGAATTTTAAGCATGCATGATCCATCTGAACAAAGTGCTATTAAAAACTCCCTATCTTCAGTATTAAAACTTGTAGTATCACAAAAACTAGTGCTTGGAACTGATGGAAATATGGTTCTAGTTCCTGAAATAATGGTGGTAAATAATGTTATTGCAGCACATATGAGGCAAGAATCATTTTCTATTGCTGAAATAGAAGATGCCATACATTCTCAAAGAGACTCAGGTTGTGTTAGTTATGAGTATTCTTTTGCAAAGTTGTACTTGCAAGGAAAAGTTGATATTCAAACAATAAGAGATAATCTGTCAGCTGAAAAGCTTGGAACAGTTAAAGGTATAATAGCAACGCAGGGTGGACAAATTATGATGTAGTTAAGAACAAACGGAGGTGTAATAAGTGCCAAACTACAAGTATAGAGTAATTTTTGAAGACGGTAAGATTGGAAGAGGTAAAATAGTTGCTCAAAGTAGAGCTCAAGCAATTGATATGTTAAAGAAAAATAACATACAACCAATCATGGTTCAGAAAATGCACGAAACTAAACAAAAGAAATTTAAAAGACTTGATTATGCCAAAATAGCTAAAACTATGTCAAAAAAACCAGTTCATAAGAAAAAAGATACTGGTTATATGAATATAGATGCAAGTAGTCTTGGAAAGATAGATTTTAGTTTTTTGTTTAGAATAAAAACTAAAGATATAATAACATTCTCAAATAACTTTTATATATTAAAAAAAGCAAAATTTACTAATGCTCAAGCATTGCAGTCTATATATGATGGACTTGAAAGTAAAGCTCTAAAAGATATAGTAGAAGAAATCCTAATAGGTGTTGAAGCTGGTGAGAAAATATATTCTGTAATGTCTAATTACCCTCAAGCATTTCCACCAATGTATGTTAACTTTGTACGTGTTGGTGAAGAATCGGGTACTTTAGATACAGCACTTTTATATGCAAGAGATTATCTAGAGTCTTCTACACAATTAAAGAAAAAAGTAAGAGGGGCAATTATACCCAGAGTATTGCAATTCTTAGGAATTATGATCGCTATGTTTGCTGCACTTATAATTGGTGTGCCATTACTTGAAGATGTATATAAAATGTTTGATTCAGATCAAGAAATACCTGTGGCTACAATGATTGGTTTAAGTGTTGCAAAATGGTGTGCTGCAAACTGGTACATAATAGTCCGGAGTAATAGTAATAATAGCTGTTTTATTTTATATGTATTATAATACTCCAAAAGGAAGATATACAGTTGATAAACTTATGCTGACCATGCCAGTAGTTGGAAATTTGTGTACAAACATAACAGTAAGTAAATTTTTCCAGGCAATGCTTCTTAATATAAGAAATGGTATGAGAATACAAGAAAGTTTGGAAGTATCCAAAAATGTAACAACTAACTATTATTTCTTATCTGCAGTTGAAGCTGGTAAAGTAAATAGCCTTTCAGGTGGAAATTGGATAGAGCCATTTGAAGAGAAAGGATTGTTTAAACCAATGGTTTCTGAAATGGTTTCAATAGGTATGAAAACGGACCTTGCAGAAATGATGGAAAAAGTAAACGAGTATTTAAAAATGGAAATAGACGAATCCCTTGAAAGATTCGTAAAAGTATTACCAGAGGTAACTTATATATTTGTTGGTCTTGCGATTATAGCACTTGTTATTACAGTAATGGTTCCATTAACTAACGTATATATGGGTGGATTTATTAATATAGAATAAAGTTGAAATACGACACATTTTGTGCCGTATTTTTTGACTACTTTTGTCGAAATTTATCTAAAAAGAAATAATTTGTTGAATTTTAGTGAAATAATAATTATAATGGTGATGTTCAATAGAATGTTATATTTTACTGAATAGTAAAAAATGGAAGGAAAAAGCATAACTATGTTTAAGGTACGGTCTCCTACTAAAAAAGATAATAAGTTTAAAGAAACAATTATTTTCACAGGGAGGAATAATCATTATGAGATCAAAGGCAAAAAAAACAGGAATTAAGGTAGTAATATCTTTAATTCTTATGATGACATTTGTAGTTACTGGTGCATTCTCATTGGTAGCATCTGCTGTTGTGGGATTTGGTAATTCAGGAGATGTCATCACCGGCGGAGTGTTTACAACCCAGACATTTAGCGTAACTTCTGACAATATACTTACTGTTTCGGCAATGGCACAGGTTAAAGCCGGATCACCTTCGGGTGTTAAATTACAGCTTCAAAAAAATGGAATTTTTGGTTGGACAACAATAGATACCAAGACAATCGGATTTAGTAGCAATACAATTCCTGTATGGGTAGATAAGGTTATCAGCAAAAATTCTTCATACCGGATTTTGTGCACATGTGAGGGAGCTGGAGCAAATGTTGCTACGGTATCTATAGGTGTAGTCTCAAGGTATCCATAATGAAGTTTTAAACTTAAGGCAGAATATTTTATATTCTGCCTTCTTTTAAAAATAAATATATAAATAAAACGTAAAAATATATGTTAAATATATTGTTTAATTTTTTTTGATATGATAGGATATATTAAAGAGGAGAGGAAAATATGAAAAGGGTAAATATTGGTGTGGTTCTTATTATACTTGCTTTTGTTGGTATTATAGTATATGGGATAATAGAGGAAAAAACAAAAGAAGAAGATAGAGTATATGGTTATGAATTTGTGAAAGAATACTTCAAATGCTATAATAAGTATTCTCTATTAAATGAAGAAGATAGAGATATACAAAAGGATGCAGATGAAAAAAGATATAATGAATATGTAAATGCCATGAAAAATGACTTATCAAAATATGTTTTAGAGCAAAGCCAAGAGAGAATTTTCAACATATATGAAGAAAGACTTAAAAATCAAGCTCAAGGAAAATATATGATGTATAAGTATAATAAGGAAATAACTGATATTGGAAAATATAATATAAGCGGAGACTACATCTCATATATTTTGGAGATAAAAGTTGATGTGGACAAAGATAAAAGAAATTCTGCAGTTCTTGATAAAGAAACAAACAGGTACATAGGCTCAATAAAAAGGCAAAAGGGAATGGATCGCTCATATGAAATAGTATGTATTAAAAAGGTTGGGAAAAAAGATTATAGAGTAGTATATCACTTTATAGTAGACCCTGATACCTATTTATTCGAGATTGGAGAGGAGAATTCGCTATGGCTTGTGAAGTAGTATTAAAGATTAAAGATTTAACTAAGGTATATAATAAAAAGAGGGTTGTAGATGGACTAACACTGAACGTTGAGGCAGGCCAGATATATGGATTTTTAGGACCAAATGGTGCTGGAAAAACCACAACAATAAAAATGATAACAGGATTAATTAAAAAAGATGCTGGAGATATAGTAATAAATGGGATAGATGCTGTAAAAAATCATGATGTTGCTATGAACTATGTTGGAGCAATAGTAGAGGTACCAAGTTTTTACGAATATATGTCTGGTATGGAAAATTTAAGATTATACGCCAGATTAAGAAATATAAAAAAAGAACAAATATTAAAAATCGTAAAGTTAGTTAAACTTGAAAATAAAATTAATGAGAAGGTAAAAAAATATTCATTGGGGATGAAGCAAAGGCTAGGACTTGCCGTTTCACTGTTACATAGTCCAAAACTGTTAATACTTGATGAACCTACAAATGGGCTTGATCCTGAAGGTATTAGAGAGTTAAGAGAGTTACTAAAAAAAATAGCACATGAAGATAATGTGGCAGTGTTCGTATCTTCACATTTACTAAGTGAAATGCAACTTATGTGCGACAAGGTAGCAATTATAAATAATGGAAAAATAGTAAAAGTGGAATCTATGGATAGCATTAAAAATGAGTCTAATATATATGAGTTTAATGTTTCAGATATTGATATGGCACAAAAATATATAGGAAAAATTGCTAGATGTGAGAAAAAACAAAATAAATTGATTGTTTTTTATGATGGAAAAATATCTGATATATTGAAGCTACTAATGGAGAATGGAATCGAAGTTGTAAGTTTTGAAAAAAAAGTAAATATGTTAGAAGAAAAATTTTTAAGTATGACAGGAGGGAAAATATAATGAAATTTATTAATTTGGTTATAAATGAACTTGTAAAAATTTTAAAGAGAAAATCTACTCTTATATTTTCATGCTTTGCAATTATTTCACTTTTGGGCGCATATGGAATTGTTAAGGTAAAAAAGGAAAATGTAGAAAATTTAAATACAGAGTCTTCACTTTATTTAGCCGATTATGAAATGTCCAATATTCAACTTCTTCAAAAAAGAGAGAAAGTTGAAACAGAATATGAAAAGAAAATCATAGATAAACGTGTAGAGATAAATAATTTCATATTAGAAAATGGCGTAAAAAATATAATGACAGCCGAGTATAAAGAAAGTTGTGAGCAAGAATTAATAAAAATATATGAGAGGTTGTATTCCTTAGATCCTATAAAAAATTCGGAAGAATATAAGATTCAAAAGGAAAATGAGGAAAAATTATGGAAAATTTTTTTAGAAGGAAGTTTTGAGGATTATATTTCGTTTAATAAAGAATTGTTACTACAAAAATATGAAAGAGCTGAAATAACAAAAGAAGAGTATGATTTAGAATTACAAAAGCAAGACTTATATTCACAATATGAAATAGGAAAATATTTGCCAGAAAATACTAAATGGAAAGAAGATATTATTAATGAAAATGAAGATATTAAACATGTAATAGAGGATAGATTTGATGCATCACATATGGTATATCTTGGAGATAGGCAAATAAAACAATTGGAAGATGATATGCTTATAAGTGAATATAGATTGAAAAATAATATAGCACCATACTATACTGACATGCAAATGAATAATAATCTAAATTCATATTGTAGATATAACTATAATAATTTTGCAAATACAATTAGCATAATTTTTATAGGAATACTTGTAATCATTTTATCTGCATCATCTATATCAGAAGAAATATCCAAAGGAACAGTAGTATTTATGAACATAACACCAGTTAAAAGGTATCAGATATTACTTGCCAAAATAGTTTCAATAGTTATTATATTAGTAGCACTTGTTATATTAATTTCACAAATAAGTGTTTTAATTGGAAATATAGCTTTTGGAGTTAATACTAATAACTATTTATATGTAAGCGGTTCAAAAGTAGTAGTCATGAGCACACATATTTATGAGACTTTAGGATATTTGCTTAGAATACCTGAACTTATAGTTTATTTACTTATAGGGATAACCTTGTCAACACTTACTAAGAATACAGCAATTTCAACAATTATAACATCTTTACTATTTTTAGGATATCCTATAGCATATAAGATATTGAGTAATTTTGTTATTGTAGAACCATTAAAATATTTACCATTTTCAAATTTTGATTTAGCATCAAAAATTCTTAGGGTAAATACTTATGAAAATGTATATAATAATATACCAACGCTTTCTATTGAGTCATCTATAATAGTTTTAAGTATAACTGCAATTTTACTTATTATAACTGTATTTGATTCTTATAATAATAAAGAATTTTAATTTATAAAACTATCCGTGGAGCTAATACCCCACGGATAGCTTAAGTTGTTTTATTTTCAACAAAAGTATTTGTTGGTGCTGTAACTTTTTCTATACTTCCAACTTTTATTGAAGGTTGAGTGCCATTATAATCACATTTTGTAATAATACCAGTGACTTCAACCCATTCATTATCAAGTAATTTTTTGCTATCATCAAATTCACATAAAATTCCTGCTACCATATCTTCTGATCCGGATACAACATATCTTCCACATACAAAGTAATTTTCCTTAAAATCAGGCATTCTAAAAACAAATCCTTTTATTTTAACTGTTTTGTTCACATTTTCATCTATATTTTCATGAATATTTTTTAATGCATCACACCAGTTGTTTTCGGTTATTAAGAAATCATAAGCAGAATCTTTTTTTGAATTTACACTTGCAGTTCCCATATTACTAAATTCTACTATCGTTGCTATAGCAAGACCTAAAAGGCAGCAAATAATGAGAATTTTTTTGAAATTTAATTTAAAATTAATTACGAACATAGATAATTACACCTAACCTTTAATAAAGTATATTAATTTAGTGAAGTATTATGAATAAAACATTTATTTTTTTGAATTTTTGTGGTATAATCACAATGTCGATTTGGAGGAAATATATATGAGTTTTTTAGAAAAAATATTTGGATCATATAGCAAAAGAGAAATAAATAAAATATTACCCCTAGTAGATAAAATAGAGGAATATGAAGAAAATTACAAAAGTTTAACTGATGATGAAATAAAGAATAAAACTGCTGAATTTAAAGAGCGTATAAAAAACGGTGAAACTTTGGATGATATATTACCAGAAGCATATGCCATAGTAGCTGAAGCAAGCTCAAGGGTTCTTGGAATGAGACATTTTAGAGTACAGCTAATAGGTGGAATAATATTACACCAAGGAAGAATAGCTGAAATGAAAACTGGTGAAGGAAAGACGCTTGTTGCAACACTTCCAGTTTATTTAAATGCTCTTTCTTCAAAAGGTGTGCATGTTGTAACAGTAAATGATTACCTAGCAAGTCGTGATAGTATATGGATGGGAAAACTATATAAATTTTTAGGATTAACGGTTGGACTTGTAGTTGCAGGTATGGACTCTGAGGCAAAAAGAAATGCTTATAATTGTGATATTACATACGGTACAAACAATGAATTTGGATTTGACTATCTAAGAGATAATATGGCAATGAGTAAAGAAGAAATGGTTCAACGTGAATTAAATTACGCCATAGTCGATGAAATTGATAGTATCCTTATAGATGAAGCAAGGACACCACTTATTATATCAGGTATGGTAAATAAACAAACAGATCTTTATGCTAAAGCAAATGCTTTTGCAAAAGGACTTAAAGCAAAAGTAATTGTTGAAAATAATGATAAAGTATTTGATGAAACGGATGAAGACTATGATTATATTGTAGACCTTAAAGCTCATACAGTTGCTCTAACTGATAGAGGCACTAAAAAGGCTGAAAAATATTTTGGTATAGAAGACTTATCTGATATGGATAACCTTGCTATCTCTCACCATATCAATCAGGCAATAAGAGCTTATGGTTTAATGCAAAAAGATAAAGATTACATTGTTCGTGATGGGGAAGTATTAATTGTTGATGAATTTACGGGACGTATAATGATTGGAAGAAGGTATAGTGATGGTCTTCATCAAGCAATAGAAGCAAAGGAAAATGTAAAAATTGCAGCTGAATCTCAAACTCTTGCAACAATAACATTCCAAAACTATTTTAGACTTTATTCAAAACTTGCCGGAATGACTGGTACTGCCAAAACTGAGGAAGAGGAATTTAAAGGAATATATAAATTAGACGTAATTGAAATTCCTACAAATAAAGAGATTAAGAGAATAGATAAAAACGATGTAGTATATAAAAATGAAAAAGGTAAGTTTAATGCAATTGTAGAAGAAGTAAAAGAAAGTTATGAAAAAGGACAACCTGTTCTTGTAGGTACTATTTCTATAGAAAAATCTGAAATATTAAGCTCTATGCTAAAAAAAGAAAAAATACCACATCAAGTTCTTAATGCTAAATTTCATGCTAAAGAGGCTGAAATAATAGCTCAAGCTGGTAAGTTCAAACAAGTAACAATAGCTACCAATATGGCGGGACGTGGTACTGATATTATGCTTGGCGGTAATATTGAATATACTATAAAAGATGAACTTGCTAAAAAAGGATTTAGTAGTGAGGTTATAGAACAGGCTATTACTCCAATTCATTATGATAACGAGGAAGTTATTAAGGCTAAAGAAGAAATTAAAAAGTTAGAAGAAAAACTAAAACCTATATTTGAAGAAGAACGTAAAAAGGTAGTTGAGGTAGGTGGACTTAGAATAATAGGTAGTGAAAGACATGAATCTCGTAGAATAGATAATCAGTTAAGAGGACGTGCTGGACGTCAAGGAGACGTTGGTGTTACAAGATTTTATATTTCACTTGAAGATGACTTAATGAAATTATTTGGAAATGACAGATTAATGAATATGGTAGATGCTCTAGGACTTCCAGATGATATTCCACTAGAACAAAAAATGCTAACTAATGCTATTGAAACAGCTCAAAAAAGAGTAGAGGGTAGAAACTACTCTATAAGAAAAAATGTGCTTGAATATGATGATGTCATGAATACTCAAAGAAATATAATATACGGTCAAAGAAGAGAAGTTTTATATGATGATAATATTAAAGAAGTTGTATTGAAACTAGCATCAGGTAAAATAGAAGAAGTAGTAAGTAGTTTCTTTAGTGATGCAAATAGTATTGATGATATCAATTTTGAAGATGTAAATTTAATGCTTAAAAATGAATTTTTTATTGATAATATGCTTACTAAAGATGATATAGATGTACTAGATGATGAAAACATAATAAAAATCCTTTCTAAGAAAGTAGAAAACCTTTATGATACAAGGCATGAAGTGGCTAAAAAAGATGGTACGGAAGAGGTGCTAAGCCTTGTTGAAAGACAAGTTATATTAAAAGAAATCAATGAAAAATGGATGGATCATATAGACGCTATAGAAAATCTAAAATCAGGAATAAATTTAAGAGCATATGGACAAACAAATCCACTTGAGGCCTATAAAATAGAAAGCTTTGATATGTTTGAACAACTTGTAAATTCTATTAAAAATGATGCTACAAGAGCAGTATTTTCTTTAAAAAAGCAAAATAATGTTCAAAACGTAAAACTTGATATAAGGAATATGAAGACAAATGAAGATTCTGAAGCTGCACATACTCCAAGAAAAGTAGAAAAAAAAGTTGGTAGGAACGAACCTTGTCCTTGTGGAAGCGGAAAAAAATATAAGCAATGTTGTGGAAAGTAGTATAAAGTAAGAAAATATTTAAAATCAAAAGCTATTAATTTAATTTGT
>HF996745.1:42989-43168 GCA_000433335.1 Clostridium sp. CAG:1219
AACAATGATTAATTTATTTGTTGACACCTTTTAAATTCTAATAGAAATGGAGGTATAACGATGGAAGAAAATAACAATAATATTGTAATTTATCAGACTGATGATGGAATGACAAAAATAGATGTAAAACTTGAAGATGAAACAGTATGGTTATCACAACAACAGATGGCTGACTTATA
>HF996746.1 GCA_000433335.1 Clostridium sp. CAG:1219
ATTAAGAAAGTATATTGCTAAATTTAAATATCCAGCAAATATTAACCATATAACATACGGAATCTGTAATATTGCAGCTAATGGTTTTAGTTTATAAAATTTAATAATCATATTTATAACAAGAATTATTAATAAAATTAACCACAAAAATGCGATAAAGTATAAGTTAAATCTAAAAAATATAAGTGGCCATATAGCATTTACAATAAGTTGCAATATATAAGAAATACATGCGCTGAAAATAAATTTTTGATCAGTTTTATTGCAACATATTAGATATGAAGAAATTCCCATTAAAATATATAGAATAGTCCAAACTATAGGAAATGTAATTGCTGATGGCGTAAGCACTGGTTTTTGTACATTATTAAAGTCTTTCATATCTCCTCCGAGTAACGCACCAATACTACCCGCAATTAGGGCCATTAATATAAATAAGAAAAGCATTTTAAAGTTAATTTTGTTTTGTTTCATTTCTGTATTCAAAAAATCACCTACTCTATTTAATACAGTAATATTATATGAAATAATACGAATTTTATTAATAAACATCATTATATTAAAATATAATTCTATTGGTGATATAATTGAATAAGGAAAAATATAAATTAAATTTGCTAGGAAAAGGAATAACTAAAATTTTTTCAAAGGATGAAAATAGAATGAATAATTTAGAGATAGCAGCATTTAAAATAAATAATTATGCTGTGGCTCCTGGAGAAATTTTTTCTTTTAATAAAGTTTTAGGAGAGCGTACTTTAAAAAATGGATATAAGCTCGCAGAGTCTATAGATAGTGGAAAAATAGTAAAAACTGTAGGAGGTGGAATTTGTCAGGTTTCTACGACTCTAAATATTGCATTAAATAATGTAGGAGTGGAGATTATTGAAAGACATCATCATTCGGCACCGGTTAATTATGCAAATAAAAAAGAAGAAGCAGCAGTAGCATATGGAACTTTAGATTATAGATTTAAAAATACTATGGATAAAAGTTTGATTATAAAAGCAAATATAGATAAAAATAACATGAAAGTAGTGGTTGAGATTTATGAAGAAATGTAAAAATAATAAAAATTTTAATAATGATGGTAATTTTACAAATGGAGCTTATTATAACAATGAATATAAAAAGTATATTATGCAAAATATTGCCAAAGATGCAGATAATTTAATGTATTTTAGGCTATATAGAAAACGTTAAAATTTAAATGGAGATAGAACATAGTTTATATTATTTTCTATCTCTTTTCTAATCTCTTTAAAATAGATAAATCAATCAAAAATATTGAATTATGTATAAATATGGTATATAATCATATAAATAGATTTAACTTTAAGAGAGGGTATTTTATGGAGCCACTAGCATATAGAATGAAGCCAAAAAAACTAGAAGATTTTTATGGTCAAGAAGAAGTAGTTGGAAAAGACAAATTATTATATAGATTGATAAAAGCAGACAAATTGACATCAATTATACTGTGGGGACCACCAGGATGTGGTAAAACGTCTTTGGCTAGGGTTATAGCAAATACTACTAAAAGCAAGTTTGTCGAGCTTAACGCAACTAGTGCTGGAGTTTCTGATATAAAGAAAGTTGTAGACGATGCTCAAAATATATTTATGAACCCAACAGGTAAGGTTATATTATTTATTGATGAAATACATAGATTCAATAAATTACAACAAGATGCTCTTTTGCCATACGTAGAAAAAGGAATAATAGTTCTAATAGGAGCTACTACTGAAAATCCTTATTTTGAAGTAAATAAAGCGTTAATATCAAGATCTACAATTTTTAAGCTTAGTAAATTAAAAAAGCAAGATATTGTAAATATTATTAAAAATACAATAAATGATTGTGAAAATGGGCTTGGAAATTATAATTTAAATATAAACGAAGAAGCCATAAATTTTATAGCAGATCTTTCAAGTGGTGATGTAAGGACAGCATTGAACACTATTGAACTAGCAGTACTTACTACTACACCAGAAAATGATGGAAGTATTTTTATTACTAAAGATGTAATTAAAAATTGTATCCAGGAAAAAAAAGCTATATATGATAAAAGTGATGACTCACATTATGATACAATAAGTGCGTTTATAAAATCTATGCGTGGTTCTGATCCTGACGCAACACTTCATTATCTTGCAAGAATGATAGATGGAGGAGAAGATCCAATGTTTATTGCAAGAAGAATAGTTATACAAGCTTCAGAGGACGTAGGTCTTGCAAATACTAATGCTCTTGTTGTAGCAACTTCTGCTATGCAAGCAGTAGCACAAATTGGAATGCCAGAGTCTAGAATAATTTTAGCAGAGGCTGCATTAGTAGTAGCATTAAGTAA
>HF996747.1:0-5167 GCA_000433335.1 Clostridium sp. CAG:1219
CGAAAAATTCTAATAATTTACTTGGTGGAGAATCAACATAAAGTGGAAAAACCAAAACAATCTTTTCTGTATTTTTAATAGAAGATATAATATCTTTAAAATCAGCTTTATATAAATAAAACATATTATATTTTTCGTCTATCCTTTCAGTTATATCTTTTATAAAATAACTAGAATTAGACTTCTCAAGCCTTGGACTACAATTAAGAAATGTTATCAATTATATCTCCTCCATTTTCATAATTAAAAGCTGTTATTTTTCTAATTTTTATATCTTCAGTATTTAGATTTTTTTGGTTTCTCTTACATAAGCTTTGAAATATTTTTTCTTCCAAGGCTGTACTTTCACCATAAACAAATACATTTAATTTTAATTTTTCTTTTTTTATAAGTTTATGATGAATTTCTTTATCTCTAATTGTAAAATATGGCTTTACAATACCTATAATTCTCTCTAATACTTTCTTTACGAAAGAAGAATAGCACCCATTTTTTATCTTTGTAATTATTATTATTTCGTCAGCTTTTATTATCTTTTCTGGCAATTTATTTATATTGTCCCCCTTAATGCAACATTCCATAGGATGTTTTGTCCAACAACTAAAGCATCCTATACAATTTTTTATATTATTATCTGGAACTATCAATATATCTTCTTTTTTTATTTTAAATTTTTCTTCTGCTTCTTTGTTATCACAAATATATATTTTCATAATCTTATTTTGTGATATTTATAATATTATATGCAAAAAAAAGGGTATTAAAGAAATTCCATAATACCCAAATAATACTTTAAAATATTAAACTAATTCAACTGTTGCACCAGCAGCTTTTAAATCTTCTGCAAGTTTTTCAGCATCAGCTTTTGCAACTTTTTCTTTAACTGTTTTAGGAGCTCCGTCAACTAATTCTTTAGCTTCTTTAAGACCTAAACCTGTAGCTTCTTTAACTACTTTAATAACAGCTATCTTTGTAGCTCCAGCATCTTTTAATACTACATCAAATTCTGATTTTTCTTCAGCAGCTGCTGCTCCACCAGCTACTGGTCCAGCAGCTACTACTGCAGCTGCAGCACTAACACCAAATTTTTCTTCGATTGCATGAACTAAATCTGCAAGTTCGATTACTGATAATTCTTCAACTTCTTTAATTATTTTTTCAATTTTTTCCATTTTTAATTCCTCCTTAAAATTTAATTATTGCGCACTAGCTTCTTGTTTTTTTCTTGTTTCTTCAAGAACAACAGCTAAGTTACGTATATTTCCAAGTAATGCAGATGCAAGCATAGAGTATAATGTATCTCTTGATGGAAGATTTGCAAGTTTTTTGATTTCTTCCATATCCATTAACTTACCATCCATTACGCCTGTTTTAATCTTATAAAATTCATTTTTCTTTGTATACTCATTAACAATTTTTGCTGGTGATACATAATCTTCAGTTCCTATAACTACTGCTGTAGGACCTTCTAAAGTTTCTATACCTTCTATTCCAGCTTCTTTTGCAGCATGTGTTATTATTGAATTTTTTGTTACTAAATAATAATTACCATTTTCTCTTAATTCTTTACGTAAAAGAGTATCATCACTAACGTTGATTCCTCTGTATTCTGTTAAAAGAATAATTTTTGCTTCCTTCATTTTTTCAGATAGCATTTTAACTTGTTCTTTTTTAGAATTTAATACTTTCTCACTTGGCACTTTTACTACACCTCCTTAAAAAATAAAAGTTTTAACCAATATCTTACGAGGTAGGATATAAATTAAAACTTTTTTAGTTTATTATATTCTCTACCTCGGTAGGATTTACGAGAATATCTCACCTACTGTCTTTGGTATTAATTATTGTTTTTTTACCACTATTTTGCTAAAACTTTAATTCCAGCACCCATAGTTGTAGATATAGCTATTGATTTTAAATAAGTACCTTTTGCAGCTGCTGGTTTTGCTTTAACTATTGCATCTAGTAAAGTTTGGTAGTTTTCTTTTAATTTTTCAACTCCAAATGAAACTTTACCTATTGAACAGTGAATAATGTTAGTTTTATCTAATCTATATTCAATTTTACCAGCTTTAATTTCAGATACGGCCTTAGCTGTATCCATAGTTACTGTTCCAGATTTTGGATTTGGCATTAATCCTTTTGGTCCAAGTATTTTTGCTACTTTACCAAGAGATGCCATCATATCAGGAGTTGCAACAACTGTATCAAAATCTAACCAGTTTTCTGATTGGATTTTTTGAATCATGTCGTCATCTCCAACAAAATCTGCTCCAGCAGCTTTTGCTGCTTCAGCTTTTTCTCCTTTAGCTAAAACTAAAACTTTCTTTGATTTACCTGTTCCATGTGGAAGTACTATAACTCCTCTTACTTGTTGATCTGCTTGTTTTGAATCAACACCTAATTTAACATGAACTTCTACAGTTTCATCAAATTTTGCTTTAGGCATTTTTAAAGCTAAATCTAAAGCTTCTGATATATCATATAATTTTGATTTATCAACTAATTTTGCTGCTTCATTCATTCTTTTGCTCATTATTTTTTCCCTCCTTTGGTCATAGCGAACTTAATGTTCTCCCATAATTAGCCTATAACTTCGATCCCCATTGATCTTGCTGTACCTTTTATAATAGATACGGCAGATTCCATTGATGATGCGTTAAGGTCTTTCATTTTTGTTTTTGCAATTTCTTCAACTTGTTCTAAAGTTACTTTTCCAACTTTTTCTTTATGTGGTTTACCAGATGCTTTTTCTATTTTAGCTGCTTTTTTCAAAAGTACAGCTGCTGGTGGAGTTTTTAAAACAAATTCAAAAGATTTATCTGCATATACTGTAAGAATAACTGGGAATACCATTCCAGCATCTTTTGCAGTCTTTTCATTGAATTCTTTACAAAATCCCATAATGTTTATTCCAGTTGGTCCAAGTGCAGGTCCTACTGGTGGTGCTGGATTAGCTTTACCAGCTTCAATTTGTAGTTTTACAACATGTGTTACTTTCTTTTCTGCCATCATTTTCACCTCCTTAAAATAGGATATATAATAAATCATTGTTTGCTATATTTTTTGTATTTGGTCAAACTCCAAATCAACGGTAGTCTCACGACCAAACATTGATACTTTAACTTTAACTCTTTTTTTATCTTTAAAAATTTCTTCAATAGTAGCAGGATAATTATAAAATGGTTCTGTAATTATTCTTACACTATCTCCAACTTCATAGTCTAAATGAATTGCTTCATCTATTCCTAAAGCTTGCATTTCTTTTTCTGTAAGTGGAAGTGGTTTTTCTCCAACTCCAACAAAATTAAATACACCCTTTATATGCTTTACAACATACCAAGTTTCATCTTCCATATACATTCTAACAAGAACATATCCTGGAAAAACTTTTTTTATAGAAGTCTTTTGTTTTCCATCTTTTATTTCTATTTCTTCTTCCATAGGTATAATAACTTCAGAAATTTTATTTTGTAGTCCTCTATTTTCAACTATTTTTTCAAGAGTTGCCTTTACTTTATTTTCATAACCTGAGTATGTATATACAACATACCAATGTTGTTCAAATTCTTGAGTATTATTCTCATTTTCCAACATTACCGACTCCTTTGTTTATTTTAAATTAACCTATTTTAGTTTGAATTAAATTCCAAAGTTTTGTATCAGAAAAATCTAATATAACATCGAAACCTAAAATTATAACTGAAAAAGCTGCTATAAGTAATATAACTAAAACAGTATTGTTAATAAGTTGATTTTTAGTAGGCCAAACTACTTTTTTTAACTCTGATTTTATACCTTTAAAAAATCCTTTAGCCATAGTTTTACACTCCTAACTATTTTGTTTCTTTGTGTATTGTATGTTTTCCACAAAATTTACAAAACTTTTTTAATTCTATTCTATCTGGATCATTTCTCTTATTTTTTTCTGTTTCATAATTTCTTTGTTTGCATTCTGTACATGCCATAGTTAAATTTTCTCTCATAAAAAAACACCTCCAAGTTTTTATTAATCATATATGCTAGTTAATTTTAACATAAATCCAACGTAAAGTCAACTAAATTTGAGTATTTTTTACGTTTTTCTTTTAAGTTATTCTATATTAACTTTTCCCTAACATTATAAAATAAATGTTGTTGTACTATTCCCGCGTATTCTCCAAAATTTTCCTCTGAATATTTTTGTATATCTTTTTTACTTACATGACCATTTAATTCTTTAAAATATAGCCTTGCCATTACTCTTTCTACCCAAACATCAATTGGAAATACTTCTTTTCTTGAAAGAGAAAAAAGTAATATACAATCGGCTACTTTCTGTCCCACTCCCTGCATTTTTAGAAGTGTATCTCTTGCCACTGTTGTATCCATTGCCATCATAGAGTCAAAAGTAATATTTTCATCTAACATATACTTTATTGTATTTTTTAGATACCTTGCTCTAAACCCTACACCACAACTTTTAAATTCTTCCTCTGTAACTTCTTTTAATTCATATATATTTGGAAAAAGATAATATTCCTTATCTTCAAAGATTACTTTCTTTCCATATCTTCTTGAAATTTCATTTATAGATTTAGATATTCTTGGAATATTATTATTAGCAGATATTATATACGAAATTACCGTTTCAAAAAATGATTGATTTAAAATTCTAATACCGCTAGAATTCTTAAGTGCAAATGTTACATTACTATCAATTTTAGAAATATTTTTTTCTATAGTGCCATAGTCTACATTAAGATCAAAATATTCTTTAATAATATTCTCTAAATTTTCCATATTTGAGCTTTTTATTATTATTATATTTTCCTTCATAGTTATTTTAATTACTCTATCTTTTATTACGCCTATATAACATATTTCATTTTTATCTTCAAATACTTTATTCCATCTAAAACATTGACCACATTCTAAAGTATACTTTAAGTTAAAGTTGTTTACATTTAATATAATTTCGTTCATATTTTCCCCTAAAAAAATACTGCCTCTTTCGAAGCAGTAAATAATTGGAGCGGGCGATGGGAATCGGACCCACACAGCCAGCTTGGAAGGCTGGAATTCTACCATTGAACTACGCCCGCATCTCCAAGTACATATTTATTATACTTAATGTTTTTTTATTTGTCAATACTTTTTAATATTTTTTTATAATTTTATGCTGCTA
>HF996747.1:5199-7782 GCA_000433335.1 Clostridium sp. CAG:1219
TATGATTTTTTTCCTTTTGTATAATATCGAATAATTTATAAAATAAATAAGCTCTGTAAAATCCTATTTTACAAAGCTTACTGCAACACCATCACCTATATTAAAAACTTTCGATTCAAGTTTATCATTTTCACTTATTGTTTTAAGATATGTTCTAAGTCTTGTAACGGCTGTTCTATGTCTGTGTTCATTATATTCTCCAAGGACTCTTCCCTTCCACAAAACATTGTCAGCTATTATAATTCCACCTGATTTTGTGAGTCTTAGTGCTTGCTCTAAAAACACATTGTATTGTCCTTTCGCTGCATCTATAAAACATACATCATATTTTTCATCATCCGGAATTGTAGCCAAATACTTTGTAGCATCAGCATTTATAATTTCAATTTTATCTTCTAATTGCATTTTATTGATATTAGACACTGCTACTCTAAATCTTTCCTCGTTAAGTTCAATGGTCCTTATCTTTGAGTTTTCGCCTGTTAGATACTTTGAAAAACATATTGCAGAATAACCTACTGCACTTCCAACTTCAAGTATCTTATTTGGTTTCTTTAATTTTAATATAACTTCTATTAAATTCATAGATTCATCCATTAATATTGGAACATGATTTAATAGAGCTTCCTCTTTTATCTTACTTAAAATTTCTTCTTTATTCATTAAATATCATATCTTTCCTAACAAATTATATATTCTTTAATATATTTTCAACTTTTATTCCTTTATAAACTATATTATATAAAGTTTCTATAGATTTTATTTTTACATTTTTCTCTTGTAATACTTTATATAATATTTCAAGTGTAGCAAGTCCTTCAACGGTCTTAACCTGCATATTTTTCAGTGCAACATTTGGTGTTGCTCCTTCTCCTATTAAAGTCCCAAAGGTATAATTCCTACTTTTATTACTCATACATGTAAGGAGCATATCACCAAGTCCTGCATAAGAAAACAAAGTTTCCTCTTTACCACCAAAATAAATTATGAGAGATTTCATATCAGCTATAAGTTTTGATAAAACAGCTGCTTTTAGTGAGTCAGGAAATTTCTTACCATCCATATATCCGCATAATATTGCAAAAACATTTTTTATTGAACTTGCCACCTGAACTCCCACTACATCATCCGTTGTAGAAATTATAAACTCATTGTTTTCAAGACAAACTTTAAGTGTAAGATTAGAATAATTAGAAAGTGATGCAACACTCATTCCTACAACAGAAGATGATGCTATTTCATTTGCTATTGATGGTCCAGACAACATGCATATGTTTTTATTTTCAAGTTCTTCACTAGCAATATCAAAAACAAACTTACCAGTTTGTGATTCTATACCCTTTGTTACCAGGCAAATGACTTGTTCTTTTTGTACAACTTCATTTAGTTCCTTTAATACCTCCCTTAAAGCATTCATAGGAATAGCTACTACAATTATATCAGCTTTATGTATACAATTTGTCATATCGCAAGTAAGCTCAATTTCCTTCGGAATCTTTACACCGGGTAAAACAGCAGAATTCTCACGTTTTAACTTAACACTATCAAGTTCATCTCTAAATTTTGTCCAAATTGATACATCATTTTCATTCTTATAAAAAATTTTTGAAAGGGCGATTCCATATGCGCCCATTCCAAGTATTGCAACTTTCATATTAACTCTCCTCTTATGTTTATTTTTTATCATTATCTTAATTTTATATGAACATCTCTTAGTTGTGCCTCTGTAACTTGACTAGGAGCCTTCATAAGTAAATCTCTAGCCTTAGAATTTTTAGGGAATGCTATAACTTCTCTTATATTTGTTTCGTCAAGAAGCAACATTATCATTCTATCTATTCCTGGGGCACCTCCAGCATGTGGTGGAGCGCCAAATTGAAATGCATTATATAATGCCCCAAACCTTTTTTCAACTTCATCTGCAGAATATCCAGCAATTTCAAAAGCTTTTTTCATAACATCTATTTCATGATTTCTAACAGCTCCTGATGCAAGCTCATATCCATTACATACAAGATCATATTGATATGCATCTACTAAAAGTGGATCTTGTTCTTCAAGTGCCTTAAGTCCACCCTTTGGCATTGAGAATGGGTTATGGCAAAATCCTATCTTTCCATCATCATCAAGTTCATACATTGGAAAGTCAACAATAAAACAAAATCTGTAAATATCTTTTTCTAGAATATCTAGTCTTTTACCAAGTTCTATTCTAACGTTTCCTGCATCTTTGCAAGCTTTATCATATTTGTCTGCAATAAAGAATATCGCATCATTTGCTTTTAAATCCAATATTTCTTTTAACATATCAAGTGTTTTTCCTTCTACAAATCTTGATATAGTACCAGAAATGTTCATATTATCATCGAATTTTACCCATGCAAGTCCTTTCATTTCAAGTTCAGTTATAGCAAAGTTTGTCATATCGTCAAAGAATTTTCTAGTAATATTTGAAGCGTCAATTTTTATAGCTTTTATAGTTTTATTTGCAAAAACTTTAAAGTCAGAACCCTCAAAAGCCTTAGTAACATCCTGTAAAATTAATGGATTCCTTAAGTCTGGTTTATCTGAACCATACTTGTC
>HF996747.1:7806-21388 GCA_000433335.1 Clostridium sp. CAG:1219
TCTAAAAGGAATACGGATAAATTCAGAAACTTGCTTTTTGCCAAGAGTTCTAAATGTATATCCTACAACTTCTTCCAAAACACTTAAAACATCTTCTTGATCAGCATAAGACATTTCAAAATCAAGTTGATAAAACTCACCAGGTGATCTATCCGCTCTTGGATCTTCATCTCTAAAACAAGGAGCTATTTGGTAATATTTATCAAATCCTGAAATCATTAATAATTGTTTAAATTGTTGTGGAGCTTGAGGAAGAGCATAAAACTCTCCTGGATGTAATCTACTTGGCACCAAAAAGTCTCTTGCTCCTTCAGGAGAAGATGAAGTCAAAACTGGGGTTTGTATCTCAACAAATCCAAGCTCATCCATTTTATCTCTAAGGGTTTTTAGTACCTTAGATCTAAATATAATTTTTTTATGAATTGATTCATTTCTCAAATCTAAGAATCTATACTCAAGTCTTAAATCCTCACGAACTTTATTACTATCTGAAACCGTAAAAGGTAGAGTCCTAGTAACCATTCCTAAAATCTCAAGAGTTTCAACTTTCAGTTCAATCTCTCCAGTTTCTATATTGTTATTAAAGTTTTCAACATCACGCATTAATACTGTTCCAGTTACACAAATGGATGACTCTTCTGGAACTTTTCTGAATTTTTCTAGCATTTCTGCTTCATTAATAAGCAATTGAGTAGTACCATAATGGTCTGTAAGATCAACAAACATTACAGATCCTAAATCTCTTATAGTTCTTATAAAACCTGAAAGTTTTACACTTTTTCCAACATCTTCTTTTCTTAATTCATTACATGTATTTGTTCTATACTTATGCATATTATTTCTTCCTTCCAATAAATTATATATTTTTAATTATTTCTTCAATGTCCAATTTACATTCTACTTGAACTCCACTTTCCATATTTTTTAGACTGCAAGTCCCTTTATTTATTTCTTCTTCGCCTACTACAATAGTCCATTTTGCACATATTTTATCTGCATATTTAAATTGATTTTTCAAATTTTTATTTGTAATATTACAATCTACTACATAGCCTTTTTTTCTAAGTCCATTTGCAATGTTACTTACATAAATAGCGGCATCTTCATCTAATGTAGCGATATAAAAATCTACAGACTTATCCACACTATCTGCCAAATTATACTGCTCTAAAAGTAAAACAAGTCTATCCATTCCTATTCCAAATCCTCCCGCTGGGGTATGAGCTCCGCCTAATTTTTCAACTAGCGTATCATATCTTCCACCGCCGCCTACAGCAAGGTCTAAATCATTTGATGTCCATTCATATACCAATCCATTATAATAATCAAGTCCTCTTACAATACTAGTATCAACATTATATTTTATACCAATCTTTTCAAGTGCATTTTTTACAGCTTCAAATTCTTTTCTACACTCATCACAAAGACACTCTGTTATTACCGGCGCATCTTTTAAGATTTCTTTGCATTTTTCTTCTTTGCAATCTAACATCCTCATTGGATTTTTCTCAAATCTTACTCTGCAAGAATCACACATACTATCTATATTTGGCCTTACATACTCTTTTAGTTTTTCTAAATACTTTTTTCTACAACTGCTACAACCTATTGAATTTATATTAAGACTAACTTTATCTCTAAGGTTAAGTTCTTCCATAAGTTCATTTGAAACACAAATAGCTTCAACATCTGCAAGATATGACTCAGATCCAAACATCTCAATTCCAAACTGTGAGAACTCTCTGTAGCGTCCTTTTTGCATTTTTTCATATCTATACATATTTGCAATATACCAGAATTTTTGAGGAGAATATAAACTGCCCATTCCATTTTCTATATAACTTCTAACAACACCTGCCGTAAGTTCTGGTCTTAGGGTAATACTTCTTCCTCCCTTATCTAAAAATGTATACATTTCTTTATTTACAATATCAGTTTCATCACCAACGCCTCTTTGATAAAGTTCAGTGGGCTCAAATACAGGTGTTCTTATTTCTCCAATATTATGTTTTTCGCAAATTTCTCTAACTTTTTTTTCTATAATTTGCCAGCTTTTTATATCTTTTCCAAATATATCTTTTGTTCCTTTAGCTCTAGCAATTTTCATAGTTTATCACCACACGGTTTATTATATCACAAAAAAAAATCATATTCAACACTGTGAATATGATTTACAAACTATTTTCTAATGTTTAGTTTTGAAATTAAAGCTCTATATCTTTCGATATCTTCAGATTCTAAATACCTTAATAGCTTTTTTCTCTTACCTACCATCATGAAAAGTCCACGTCTTGAGTGTTCATCATGTTTGTGAATTCTTAAATGATCTGTTACTTCATTTATTCTTTCAGTAAGTAAAGCTACTTGAACTTCAACAGAACCAGTATCTCCTTCAGTTCTTGCAAATTCTTTAAGTATCTCGCTTTTTCTTTCTTTTGTCATTTCTGTTCCCTCCTTTTTTACTTGCCTATAACTAAGATAAAATTTTAGGAACTAAAAATTAATTCTGAGTTATAGGTGTTATATAAACAAATTGCTAAGCAATTTATTTAACCATATTATAATGAAGATATGTAAGGATATGCATTTACAGCTATCCCATTTATTCTTATTTCAAAGTGTAAATGTGGGCCTGTAGAATAACCTGTAGAGCCAACAAGTCCAATCTGTTGACCAGCTGCTACTTCTTGCCCTGCTGTAACTAAAACCTTACTTGCATGAGCATAAAGTGTTGACACTCCATTTCCATGATCAATTCTCACCATATATCCATATCCACCAGAACTCCATCCTGCAAATGTAACAAGTCCTGATTTATACGCATAAATAGGGTTTCCTATTCTCCCTGCAATATCTGTACCTGTATGGCCATAGTATCCACCGTAATGACAACTTATAAGTCTAGTAGTGGTAGGCCAAATTCCGCCTTCAGCTGCAGCTACTTTTGCAATATTTGTAGAAGCTTTTTTAGTAGTTGTTGTTGCTGGAGTATATGTATACTTAACCTTAGGAGTTACAACTGGCTTATTTCTATCTACTATATCTTTGTATATACTATCTGCCCTTTCAATAGTTGTAAGCTCTCCAAGTTCTTCAACTTTTTCTTCTTTTGTTGTTACTGTTACAGTTTTTACATCTGATTTAAGTTTTTCAGCATATTTATTTGCTTCATCTTGAGTATTAAAAACCATTTTTTCTTCATTATTAACAGCAACTTTATATATTGTATATTCTGTTTTAATTTCAGCTCTCAAATTTGTATATATATTCTGATCTTCAAGTAAACTCTCTCTTATGTAACTAGTTACAAAAGTAGGTTCACCCTCTAAATATACCTTAACGTTTTCATCTATATTTTGTTTTTCAGCTACTAAATCATTATATACTTCATCAAATTGCTGTTCAGAAGTAAAATAGCCTATAAACTTTTCTCCTATGTACGTTTTTACTGTTGGTTTGTAAGTGTTTAAAACAGTAAGACCTACCCCAACAAAAATTAATCCTAAAGAAACTGTAGAAAAAAATATAAATCTAAGTGCTTTGAGGACACCTTTTTTTTCCATAATTTTTATTTGCACCTTTCCTTTCAAGATACCTACCGTATTATAACATAATTATTACATTTTGTCAAATGCGGCGAAAACAGGACTATTTTAGCACATACTAAATTATATGTCAAGTATGTTACAAAATGACCCTATTTTTACATTTTTTACAGTATTTTGCACAATTTAATCTCTTATTTTATTTCATATTGATTTTTAAATTAAAATATATTATAATATGTACAAATAGCATATTAATGTTGAAGGGAGTGATTATATGTTTAATTTCCTTGACCCATGGGCTATATGGCTAATTTTTTCCGGTATTTTATTTGTTATTGAAATTTGTACTGTTTCATTTTTTGCTTTTTGGCCTGGCATTGGTGCCCTAGCAGCAGCTATATCTTGTATATTTACAGATAATATAGTAATACATTCTACTGTTTTTGTAGTAGTTTCATTAATAATGATTTTATTTATGAAACCTCTAGCAAAAAGACTTTTTAAAACAAAAGATGTACCAATGAATAGTAAAACAGTAATTGAAAAAAATGGTATAGTAGTTCAAGAAATTGACAACTTAAATTCAAAAGGACAAGTAAAAGTAAACGGTGAATTGTGGTCTGCTATTTCAAAAGATGGCGAAAAAATAAGTAAAGGATCTACAGTAATTATAAAATCTATTGAAGGTGTAAAATTAATTGTAGAAAAAGTTTAGGAGGATTTATTATGGAAATTTTTTTAATAATTGTAGCAATTATTATATTTGTTATTGCTATTAGCTCAATAAAGGTTGTAAGACAATCTGAAGTAAGAATTATAGAGCGTTTTGGTAAGTATCATACAACAGCAGAAGCTGGTCTTAATTTCATACTACCTTTTGTGGATAAAGTTAGAGCTGTAGTAAGCTTAAAACAACAAACTATGGATGTTCCACCACAAGGTGTTATAACTAAAGACAATGTAACTATAACAATAGATACAGTCGTGTTTTATCAAATAATAGAACCTGTAAAAGCTGTATATGAAATTGAAAGTCTTCAAAAAGGTATTGCATACCTTGCTATAACAACAATACGTGATATTGTAGGTAAAATGGATCTTGATTCTACATTTAGTTCAAGAGATCAAATAAATACACAACTTCGTGAAGTATTAGATGAAGCTACAGACAAATGGGGATGTAAAATAGATAGAGTTGAAATAAAAGATATTAAACCACCTGTTGATATTAGAGACGCAATGGAAAAACAAATGAATGCAGAAAGAACTAAAAGAGCTGCTATACTTGAAGCTGAGGGCAAAAGACAATCAGAAATTACTCTTGCCGAAGGTAAAAAACAAGCCACTATACTTGATGCTGAGGCAGAACGCGAATCAAGTATTAGACGTGCACAAGGTGTAAGAGAAGCGAAAATACTTGAAGCTGAAGGTAATGCAGAAGCAATAAAAAAAGTAGCAGAAGCAAAATCTCAAGAAATAAATCTAGTTTATGGTGCTATAATGAATGCAAAACCTGATTCTAATCTTATTGCTATCAAATCTTTAGAAGCAATGGAACGCGTTGCAGATGGAAAAGCAAATAAAGTATTCATTCCTTTTGACGCAACTAAAGCTATGGGATCACTTGGTGCTGCAGCAGAATTAATAAAGAAAGATTAATATATTAAAAAAGTAATAACGGAACAATTTGTAAGTTGTTCCGTTTTATTTTAATTTAATATTTTCTTCTCCAAACATTTTTACCAATTTATTTAATGTATAATTATTAGAATTTACCCATGAATCCCTAGATAGTAATTTTAATTTATTTGTTCCTTCATAATATATATATACTGGTACTTCTCCCTTAAATTCACCTTCTAAGTTTTGCATTGCTAAAATAACATTTCCCTCTAATTCAAATTTGTCTTTCGGTAATCTTATATAGAGTTTTTGTTCTTTTTTTAATTGTTTTAAATTAGATACTATTACCTTTGGTAATTCCTCATCTTTTTTTGAAACCTTTCCTTCAGCTAATAAAATTTCTCCTACTTTTATTAACTCAAAATGTTTTGAAAATATATTTGGAAAAATTATTATTTCAATTGGGACTCCACTATCATCCTCTATTTGTGCAAACATCATTTCTTTACCACTTTTTGTAGAAAGAATTTTAGTCTTTGTAACTATACCACAAACCTTTATTTCTTTTCCATCGTACATATCTTTATTTTCTTCATCTATAAAGTCAATTCCTTTTGCTACACCACTTATTTTATTTATAACGCTTATATAGTCATCAAGCGGTGTTCCAGATACATACATTCCAAGTACTTCTTTTTCCATATTTAATATTTCTTGTTTAGTTGGAGTCAAATTACTCTTTTTAATAACTATCTTATTATCTTCATGAGAACTTTCAGATAAATTAAGTGAGAAAATATCTAATTGATTTATATAATTATTCTGCTTTACACTAAGTACACTATCCAGTATTGATTCAAAAGAGTTAAGTAGGTCAAATCTATTTAGATCAGATTCTAATCTATCGAAGCAGCCTGCTTCTATTAAACTTTCAATACATTTTTTATTTATAGCCTCGCCTGCTGTTCTTTTTATAAAATCTACAAATGAAGTAAATTTCCCATTTAGCTTTCTTTCTTTTAGTACCTCTTCAATTGCATTTTTACCAACATTTTTTATTGTGACAAGTGCGAATCTAATCTTTCCATCTACTACAGAAAATTTTTCAAAACTTTCATTAATATCTGGTTTTAGTACTTCAATTCCAATTTTTTTACATTCTGAAATATATTTAGGGATTTTATTCTGGTCTCCTAGCATACTATTCATTGTAGCTGCAAAAAATTCTTGTGGATAATGTACTCTAAGATATGCTGTTTTGTATGCTACTACTGCATAACATGCAGCATGGGATTTATTAAAGGCATATTTTGCAAAATCGGATATTTCATCAAATATTTTTATAGCATCTTCTTTTTCAATAGCATTTTTACTACATCCAATTATAAAATTTTCTCTCTCGTTATTCAACACATCAGCCTTCTTTTTAGCCATTGCGCGCCTTACAATATCTGCTCTTCCAAAAGAATAACCCGCTAAAGTTCTAAAAATCTGCATTACTTGTTCTTGATATACCATACATCCGTTAGTCACCTTTAAAATAGGTGCTAAAGCTGGATGTGTGTACTCTATTTTTCCACTTCTTTTATTTTTAACATACTTTTCTATTTGATCCATAGGTCCTGGTCTGTACAATGAAAGTACAACAATTATATCTTCTATATTATCTGGTTGAACCTCTCTTAAAACATTTCTTATTCCCTGACTTTCGAGTTGGAAAACTCCATCTGTTTTTCCACTGCAAAGTAGTTTATAAACTTCTTTGTCATCATACTTTTCATCATCAAAAATTTCTATGCCTCTAGTTTTCTTTATTAATTCTATAGCATTCTGTATGACAGTTAAAGTTCTTAGTCCCAAAAAATCCATTTTTAAAAGTCCAAGTTCTTCTAGTAAATTCATAGTATATTGAGTTGATATACCTTCATCTGACATATAAAGTGGAACATAAGATGAAACTTCCTCTTTAGTTATAACAACACCTGCAGCATGTGTTGAAGCATGTCTTGGAAGTCCTTCAAGACGTTTTGATATATCTATTATTTTTCTTGCTGTTTCATTTTCTTGATATATTTTTAAAAGTTCAGAAGATTCCTCAAGTGCCCTATCTAAAGTCATTTTAATTTCTTGTGGTATAAGCTTTGCTATAGCATCTGTTTCTTGATATGATACTCCAAGAGCCCTTCCAGTATCACGCACAACAGCACGAGCTGCAAGTGTACCAAAAGTTATAATTTGTGCCACATGTTCCCTTCCATATTTTTTAGCTACATATTCTATTACTTCTCCTCTTCTTTCATAGCAAAAGTCTATATCAAAATCTGGCATACTCACTCTTTCAGGATTTAAAAATCTCTCAAATATTAGATTAAATCTAAGTGGATCTATCGCTGTTATCCCAATTAAATATGCACATATTGATCCGGCTCCACTTCCCCTGCCAGGTCCTACTGCAATATTTACACTTTTAGCGTAATTTACGAAGTCTTGCACTATCAAAAAGTAATCAATATATCCCATTTTATCAATTACTTCTATTTCATAGTTCATCCTTTTTTCAGCTTCTTTTTTGAGTTCACTATCCTTATATTTTTCATCAATTCCTTTTTTACACATTCTAATAAAATATTCTCTATGTGATATATTCTCATCTATTTTGAATTCTGGTAATATTGTTTTTCCAAATTGCAAAGTAACATTACATTTTTCAGCAATTTTTACGGTGTTTTCTATAGCTTCATTAAGATAAGAAAAATTTTCTTGCATTTGTTCTTTGTTCTTTAAATAAAATTCGTTTGTTTTAAATGAAAGTCTATTCTCATCTTGCATAGTTTTTCTAGTGCCTATACAAAGCAATACTTCATGTGTATAATAATCTTCTTCATTCAAATAATGGCAGTCATTTGTTGCTACAAGTGGAATATCAAGTTCTTTTGAGATTTGAATTAATTTTTGATTAACAAGTGTTTGTTCCCTCAATTTATTAGATTGAACTTCTAAATAAAAATCTTCTCCAAAAATATTTTTAAATTCTATTGCACTTTCTTTTGCACCTTCATAATTATTATTTAGTATTTTTCTTGGAATTTCACCCATAATGCAAGCCGAAAGACATATTAGTCCTTCATGGTACTTTTTCAAAAGTTCTTTATCTATTCTTGGTTTATAATAAAAACCCTCTGTATAGGATATAGATGACAGTTTAACTAAATTTTTATATCCAATATTATTTTTGGCAAGTAATATTAGATGGTTAGGCTCGTTATCAATTTTTGCCTCTTTATCCGTGTGAGATCTTTTAGCAACGTATGCCTCCATTCCTATAATAGGCTTTATACCATTGCTCATACATTCTTTATAAAAATTAATAGCTCCAAACATATTGCCATGGTCTGTAATAGCAACAGCACTCATGCCATTTTCTTTTACTTTTTTTACTAATTCATTAATTCTTATAGCTCCATCAAGCAGACTATATTCAGTATGAACATGCAAATGTACAAAATCCAAAAATCTCACCTCGTTTCCTACATTATATCAAACAGAAGTTTTAAAATCAAGAAAAAAAGACAGATATCAATCTGCCTCTAAAAAAATTACTTTTTTAATAAATCCATCATATTTTTCTTGTACGCCTCTACTCCTGGTTGGTTAAATGGATTAACGCCTAAAATATATCCACTCATAGCACACGCTTTTTCAAAAAAGTATATTAATTCACCTATATTGTATTCTGTTAAATCTTGTATATTTATAACTGTCACTGGTACTTTTCCACTAACATGGGCCTTAACAGTTCCTAAAAATGCTTGTTTATTAATATAGTCTATTTCTTTTCCTGCTAAGTAATTTAGGNNNTGCTAAGTAATTTAGGTTATCTTCATTTTTTTCTGTTTCTGGCAATTTTATAAAACTTCTATCAAGTTCTATGTTTATCATAGTTTCAAAAATATTTCTTTTTCCTTCTTGTATTAATTGTCCCATAGAATGAAGGTCTGTAGTAAATGTAGTACCTGCTGGAAAAATTCCTTTTTCATCCTTTCCTTCAGACTCACCAAACAATTGCTTAAACCATTCTATAAAATAAGAAAATGAAGGTTCAAAGCTAGATAAAATTTCAATATCCTTGCCTTTTTGATTTAATATGTTTCTATAAGCTACATACTTGTAACAATCATTAGTTTCCAAATTTTTTTCATTGTATAAATGAGAAGCAAATAATGCTCCATCCAATATTTCCTGCAAGTCAATTCCTGCTACAGCCATTGGTAGAAGTCCTACAGGAGTTAATACTGAATACCTACCACCAACATTTTTAGGAATTGTAAATGTTTCATATCCTTTTTCATCAGATATTTGTTTTAATATTCCATTTTTTTCATCAGTAGTTACATATATTCTATCCGAAGCACCTGTAATACCATATTTTTCTTCCATTAGCATTTTAAAAATTCTGAATGTAACAGCAGGTTCTAACGTTGTTCCCGATTTTGATATAACATTTATTGCAATATCTTTATCTTGGACATATTCAACAAGATCTCTTAAATACTTTCCACTAAGACTATTTCCTGCAAAAATTATTTCTGGAAATTTTCTTTCACTCCTAGATATCATATTTGAAAAAGAATTTGTAAATAAATCTATAATTGCTTTAGCGCCTAAATATGAACCACCTATACCAATTACTATAAAAACGTCCGCCTGCTTTTTTATTTTTTCTGCTGCATTTATTATTTTCTGTACTTCTTCTTCTGAAGTGTCATATGGTAAATCCATCCATCCTAGCATTTCACTTCCTCTACCATTTTTATTTAAAAGCATATCATGACATTCATATATCTTATTTTCCATACTAAAAAGTTCTTCTTTTGATACAAATGGCTCGACGCCACTAAAGTCTAATCTTATTCCTTGCATTCTCATATCACCCCTTTATTTTTTATATTAACATACGTATTTACTAGTCAACCTCTTAACTATAGCTCTTGCTTCTTCTTTATTTTTTTCATACTCTTCAGCCGTACTAACAACGTATTTTGAAAGTGCAAGTTCCATAGCATGTGCAAGTTCCACCATATCCTCTTGCTTTAAACCTTTCGTTGTACAAGCAGCTGTTCCTACTCTTATGCCACTTGTAATAGATGGTTTTTGCATATCATTCGGAATTGCATTTTTATTTGCAGTAATATTTACTTCTTCAAGTAATGATTCTGCCTCTTTTCCAGTCATATTTTTACTAGTAAGATCTATTAGCATTAAATGGTTGTCTGTTCCCCCAGATACGAGTTTAAATCCACGTTTTACCAATTCTTCTGCAAGAATTTTACAATTTAGTACAACCTGATCTATATATTCAGTAAATGATGGTTCAAGAGCCTCCTTAAAGCAAACTGCCTTTGCAGCTATAACATGTTCTAGTGGTCCTCCCTGTATTCCTGGGAAAATAGTTTTATCTATTGCTTTTGCATATTCTTCCTTACATAGAATTAATCCGCCTCTTGGTCCACGAAGTGTTTTATGAGTAGTTGACGTTACAAAATCTGCATAAGGAACTGGTGACATATGGTTATTAGTACATACTAGACCTGCAATATGAGCCATGTCAACCATTAGATAAGCACCTACTTTATCTGCTATTTCTCTAAACTTTTTAAAATCAATTTTTCTTGGATATGCACTTGCTCCTGCGACAATCATCTTTGGCTTAAATTCAAGTGCCTTTTTCTCAACATCATCATAATCTATATAACCATCTGAATTTATTCCATATGATACAAAGTTAAATAGTTTTCCTGAAAAATTCACTTTACTTCCATGAGTTAAATGTCCCCCATTTGAAAGATCCATCCCCATTACAGTGTCTCCCGGAGTAAGTACAGACATATATACAGCCATATTTGCTTGTGATCCACTATGTGGTTGTACATTTGCATGTTCTGCCCCAAATAGTTTTTTTGCTCTTTCAATTGCAATATTTTCAATGGTATCAACATTTACACAGCCACCATAATATCTTTTCCCTGGGTAACCTTCAGCATACTTATTAGTAAGTTCTGACCCCATAGCTTCAAGTACAGCTTTTGATACAAAATTTTCTGACGCAATAAGTTCTATATTCTCACTTTGTCTTTTTATTTCCTTGTGTAAAGCCTCATAAATTTCATTGTCTTCTTTTAAATTATTCATTATTAACCCCTCCTACAACTTTCATTAACTTACCTCTTAATTCTTCATAATCACCGTAAATCTTTTCATTTACATATTTTTTCCAATTTTCATAATCATCCTTTATCAAGTATTCTCTAATCATAGTTGCAGAAATTTCTAGCGCACCTCTATCTACTAATACTTCTGTTATATTCTTTACTATTGATTTTGGAAAACATTTAAATATATTTTTATCTTTACCATAAATAATACATTTTGGACATTCATTAAGTTTTTTTGTTGCTTGCAAAATCACATATTTTCCCCAATCTTTAGTAAAATCATTTTCATTTGTAAGATCTGATATAGGTGATAGTAATATTCTACCTTCTGATATTTCACGCGAATATATTTTACTTATTATTTTAATTCTATACTCTGCATCATAAGGATTTCTAAACGTTCCAACTTTATCTGCGGACCCCACAAATATCAAAAGTGTGTCACAAAGACTAAGTCCTATTTCAATTAACTTTTCATGTCCTTTATGAATGTGCTGAAATCTACCAACTAAAACACCGGTAGAAAATATTTTCATTTATATCACCTACTTTTTTAATTAATTTTTATAAAATATATTTACATTTATATTTTTATTTGGTATAATAAATATGTGATGTACCATTAGCTCAGTTGGTAGAGCAGTTGACTCTTAATCAATTGGTCCAGGGTTCGAGTCCCTGATGGTGCACCATTTTTTTATCTATTTTTCCTAGCTTTTTTATTAGCTATTTTTTTCATTTCCTCAAATCTTTTTATTTTCATAGTAGTTGTCTTAATAAAATCTTCATCCTTAATTTCTAATCTTTTTACAGCTTTATATGACACTAAAGTTTTATTTATATTTTTTATTTCCTTCCATATCATATCATATATTTGTAAATCAGTTGGTCTATTATTACCATAAGTTTCCTTTATATAATCTTCATCAAGCGTTACTCTAGCAGATACTATTACTTCTAGTTTTTTGCCTTCATATTCTTCTGGATAAACCATTGATTCCTTTACAAGAGGAATTTTATTTATTAAATTTTCTATTTCCTCAGGAAATATTTTCTTACCATTTGATGTTACTATTATATTTTTACATCTACCAGTAACTACTAAATTTCCTCTAAGATCAAAATAGCCAACGTCACCTGTATAAAACCATCCATTTCTAATAGCCTTTTTAGTAGCAGCCTCATCCTTATAATATCCAAGCATTATGCTATCACCTTTTGCTATTATTTCGCCTATATTAGAATTTTCATCAACATTTTCAGATAAATCTATTCTTACCTCAACACCATAAACAGCCTTTCCAACTGTTCCAGATGCTCCACCTTCTAGAGATGTTCCAGCAAGAAGTGGTGAACACTCTGTAAGTCCATACCCTTGCAAGAATCTAAATCCATACCCTTCCATCTTATTTATTAATTCCTTATCAAGAGGTGCTGCTCCATAAAAAATATACTTTAAATTTCCACCAAAAGTTTCATGTATTTTGGCAAATATTTTTTTTCTAAAATCTATTCCTATTTTACTTAATCCATTTGCCACTTTTCCAATAGTTCTTATTAGAAGTTCTTTTTTAGTTTCCTTTATACTCTTATCAATTTTTTCACTAATCTTTTCTATTAGTGCAGGTACAGCAAGTATAAAATCTGGTTTTATTTCTTTAATATCTTTAGTTATATACTTAATTCCCTCACATACGCCAATAGTTCCACCAACGGATGTCATAAATAAATATCCAAGTGTAAATTCATAGGTATGGTGAAGTGGTAAAACGGAAAGACATGTGTAATTTCCAAATGTCGGAACCACATTATAACATGCATATATATTTGTAACTAAGTTTTTGTGAGATAACATTACTCCCTTAGGTTCTGATGTTGTTCCGGAAGTAAAAAGAAGTGAACACATTTTTTCTCTGTCTATTTCAATTTCAGAATAAAAATTATCTCCTTTATTTATTATATTCTTTCCCTTCTTTACTATATCATCATATGAGTAACTATCCTTATCAGATTTTTCTTTATTCATATCTATATATAAAAAATCTTCTGGTAACTCTTTTTTTATATTATCTATAATTTCTTTTTTTCTAGAAGAATATACTATACATTTAGCATCGGATCTTTTTATTAAATTTAATATTTCATTATCTGGCAACTCTTTATCGAGTGGAACTATAACGCCAACGCCACACACAACTG
>HF996748.1:0-3172 GCA_000433335.1 Clostridium sp. CAG:1219
AGTCTAAAGAATGATTTTGTATTCAAGGAGTTTTTTTGAAGGCAAGGAAATGAAGAATATTTAAAGGATTTTTTATCAGCACTTCTTAAAAGAAAGATAAATAGAATACAGATACAAAAAGATTTTAGTATGTCAAAAGAGAATGTAACAAGAAGAAATGGAATATTAGATATTAGAGCAGTAGTAGATGATAAAAAGATAATAAATATAGAAATGCAGGTAAGTCAAAAAGAAGATTTTTTAATAAGGGCAGAGTATTACGCAAGTAAGTTAACTTCATCGGAACTTAAGATAGGAGAGGCATATGAGAAAATAAAGCCTGTAATAGTTGTTGCCATATTAAATTATAATTTTTTTGAATTTGAAGAGTATGTATCAGAAATTGTATCAGTATTTAAGTCACACAAAGAGTGCGAGATAGAAACAATGCATAAATATTATTTTATAGAATTGCCGAAGTATAGAAAAAGTAAAAATGTAAAAACTCTAGAAAGTAAACTCGATCAATAGCTGACATTTATAGATGGAGAAGATAAAAAGGGGGAGAGGAAGTTGCAATGTTAAAAAAAGCTGTAATAAAAGAAGCACAAGAAGAACTAGACTATCTAACGGGAGATGAAAAAATAGCACGTCTTGAAGAGTTAAGAGAAAAAGAAGTAAAAGATAGAATAGCTATAGAGAAATATGGAATAAAAATTGGCGAAGAACGAGGTATAAAAATTGGTATTAAAAAAGGAGTAACTGAAGGAAGAAAGTTAGAACAGATTGAAGTCAAAAAAGAATAGCCAAAAGGATGAAAGAACTAAAAATAGATACAATGTTAATATCAAATTCAACTGGACTTAGTATCAGTCAGATAAAAAAATTATAATTTATAAAAAAATAATATTAAGTATTGAATAAATATACTTAATATAATATAATTGTAAATATGGGGGAGAAATCTCTCTCATAAGAGTTAAATTTCAAAATTAAAATTTAAGGAGTGAAGAAAGTATGGTAGGAGATAATGAAGTAAAAACTGTAGTATCACCTTTCGCAGTTAGAGAAAATGAAGTAAAAGTTTTTGATGGAAAAGATGGATTTGCATCTATAAACCAAGTAGTATTTAAAATGGATATGGGGTACATAAATGAATCACATATAAAAGCTTTAGAAGTAGTAAACGAGTTTTCTTACGTAACATCAAGACAAGTTACGCAGATATTGGATTTTAGGGGAAAACTTTCAGATATAGAACCAGACAAAAAGCAAACTAAAGTTGCTAAATGGTTAGAAGATTTAACAAAATCTAAGGTAATTTCTAGATATTATTTTCAAAGCGAAGCCGGAAAAAGCTCTTATAGAGTTTATGCAATGGATAAAATAGCTACATATATATTGAAACAAAGAAATATACCAACATCATGGCAACCAACAGATAATACTAAACCAGCATATGCTGTAAAAAGGAAACTTGCTGGAAATCAAATTATAATAGCATATATGCAAAAAGTAGCTGCATTTGTTGAAACGAATCCAAATGTATTGTTATATTCTAAAAAATACAATGTTAAATTCAAGCCAACAGGTGGACTTATAGTTTTAAAAAATGAAGCAGAAGATGTAAACTTTATATTTGAAGTTGTAAGAAGAAATGAAGATTGGAAAAATATGTTTGCAGAAAAAGTTCAATTATATTCTGATTTTTATGAAAATTTTATGACAGGAGATGCTGGATTTAGAGAACCACCACAAATAGTATTTGTTGGAGAAGATATAAATCATATAGCTGAAATGTTTAGAATTGTTAAAAAAGTTTCTACAGTTTTAGAAGATAGTAAAATGTATTGGACTACAGAACTTAAACATTTAGAAGAAGAACTTACAAAATCAATAAGTGTTTTTGAACTTGAAGGTGAAAGTAAAAAATATAAAATAGTAACAAAAGAACTTGATATATTAAAACCTGGAAAGAAAGATGAAGTAGAAGAACTAAAAACAGAAGTTAAATTTAATCCAAATATGATAGTTGAATAATATTATTAAAAGATGTGATATTTTGTCACATCTTTAATTTTTTTCTAAAAAAAGGAAAAAAAGCGTAAAATACTTGATAAATAAAAATATATGATATAAAATAATACTGTATTTAGGAGGTAAGAAATATGAGTATAAAAATAGGAATAAATGGATTTGGAAGAATAGGTAGATTAGTTTTTAGAGCTACTTTAGAAAGAGAAGACGTAGATGTTGTTGCGGTTAATGACCCATTCATAGATATAGAATATATGAAATATATGTTAACATATGATTCAATTCATGGAAAATTAAACGCAGATATAAAAATTGAAGGAAATAATTTAATTGTAAATGGAAAAGAAATTGTTGTATACAATTTTAAAGATCCAGTAGAAATCCCATGGGGAAAAGTAGGAGCTGAATACGTTGTTGAATCTTCAGGAGTTTTCACTACAACTGAAACTGCAATGGCACATATTAAAGGAGGAGCGAAGAAAGTTGTAATTTCTGCACCTTCAAAAGACGCAAAAATGTTTGTTATGGGTGTAAACCAAGATGAATATACAAAAGATATGCAAATAGTTTCAAACGCATCATGTACTACAAATTGTTTAGCACCACTTGCAAAAGTAATAAATGATAAATTTGGTATTATAGAAGGTCTTATGACTACAGTTCACTCTACAACTGCAACTCAAAAAACAGTTGATGGACCATCTAAAAAAGATTGGAGAGGTGGAAGAGCTGCATCTGGAAATATAATTCCATCTTCAACTGGTGCTGCAAAGGCAGTAGGTAAAGTTATACCATCTCTAGATGGAAAATTAACAGGAATGAGCTTTAGAGTACCAACTCTTGATGTTTCTGTAGTTGATCTTACTTGTAGATTAGAAAAAGGCGCAAGTTATGAAGAAATAGTAGCAGCTGTAAAATATGCTTGTGAAAATGAACTTAAAGGAATAATGTCATGGACTGATGAAGCACTAGTTTCTACAGACTTCATACACGACCCACATACATCAATATTTGATGTAAAAGCAGGAATTGCATTAAATGATAATTTTGTAAAACTTGTATCTTGGTATGATAATGAATGGGGTTACTCTAATAAAGTAGTTGATTTAATACGCCATATGTACGAAGTAGATAATAAATAAGTAATTACAAAGAA
>HF996748.1:3185-20855 GCA_000433335.1 Clostridium sp. CAG:1219
AAATAAAAAAGTTGACCTAGCTTCACTTTTTAAATAGAGATAGAAATAGCAGATCATATAAGTCATATATAATCTGCTATTATTCAAATATGGAGGTATACAGTATGTTAAATAAAAAGACAGTAAGGGACGTTTCAGTGTCATCAAAGAGAGTGCTACTAAGATGTGATCTAAATGTACCACTTTCTAAAGATGATAAAAATGTAATAACTAGTGATAAGAGAATAGTAGAGTCATTAAAAACAATAAAATATCTTATGAATGCAGGAGCAAAAGTTATTATTTGTTCTCATTTAGGAAAAACAGGGCAGAATTTAAGCCTTGCACCAGTTGCAAAAAGATTATCGGAGTTACTTGAGGTAGAAGTGCCTTTAATAAAAGATATATATTCTAAGGAAGCATATGAAATAGTATCTAAAATGAATGATTCAGATGTGGTTTTACTAGAAAATACTAGAATGTATGAAGGGGAAGAAAAAAATGATGATGAGCTTTCAAAAAGACTTGCATCATTTGGAGAAATCTTTGTAAATGATGCTTTTGGAACTGCACATAGAGCACATAGCTCTACAGTGGGCGTTACTAAGTACTTGCCATCTGTTGCAGGGTTCTTAATTGAAAAAGAACTAGATGCACTAGACAGAGGAATTAATGAACCTAAAAGACCACTTATAGCTATAATAGGTGGAGCTAAAGTTTCTAGTAAAATAGGAGTTTTAACTAAACTTATGGAAAAAGTTGACACAATTTTAATAGGTGGAGCTATGACATATACATTTATAAAAGCCCAAGGTGGAAACGTTGGAAAATCCTTAGTAGAAGATGATAAAATAGACGTTGCAAACCAAATATTAAAACTTGCTGAAGAAAAAAATGTTAATTTTATACTTCCAGTAGATACTGTAGTTGCAAAAGAACCAGACGAAAATTCTGATTCTAAGGTTGTTAGCATATCTGAAATTGAAGACGAATATATGGGACTAGATATTGGGCCTAAAACTATAGCAATGTTTGTAAAAGAAATAAAACAAGCAGGTACTGTGGTTTGGAATGGACCAGTTGGAATGTTTGAAATAGAAAAATTTGCAGAAGGAACTAAAAAAATAGCACAAGCAATGGCAGAGTCTGATGCTATAACTATTATGGGGGGTGGTGATAGTGCAGCAGCCGTAGAAAAATTTGGACTTGAAAAACAAATGTCACATGTTTCTACAGGTGGGGGAGCATCGCTTGAACTTATGGAAGGAAAGAAACTTCCTGGAATTGAGGCACTTGAAGATAAAGAATAAGTCATGAAGGAAAGTTAGATGGAAAAACAAAAAAAAGTAAGAAAAACAAAGTTAGTTATAAAAGATAAAAAGAGATTCATTACATCAATGCTAATTATATCTTTTTTTATATTAATTGTTATTATTCTATGTGTTAATATAGGAGCAGATAGTGATAGTAACCTTTCTAAAATAAATCCTAAAAAAAATTCTAGCCAATTACAAAAAAAATATGATACAGTTGAAATGAAAAAATTGTTTTTGAGTGATTACACTGTTTTACAAAATAATATTGGAATATATATTATGAATAATTCAACAATGGATAGTAACTCCTTTTCAATTTTGATAGCAAATATAAATAAAGAATTAAAGAAAGATACATGGAATCTTGGAGAAATACAAAACAAGCCGACTTCTTGGAATGGCGAATGGTTTGTAACAGAAGAAGGAATCCTAAAATTTTCTTTCTCTAATAAAGATATCGAGCCTAGTTGGGTAAAAGATAGTGACGTATTAGAAAAAATTGATTTAAATTAGAGGTGAATTTATGAGAAAAAAACTTATAGTAGGAAATTATAAGATGAATTATACATTAATACAAGCAGAGAATTTTGTGGAGAGTATCAAAGATAGAATAAATACAGACGAGGTGGATGTTGCAATATGTCCTAATTTTGTAGCACTAGATAGAGTTCAAAACATAATAGAAGATACTAACATATCCCTTGGAGCACAAAATGTTTATTATGAGGAAAAAGGTGCATACACTGGCGAAACATCTGTAGATATGCTTGTAGCAGCAGGTGTGAAATATTGTATAGTAGGACATAGTGAACGTCGTGAAATCTTTTCTGAAACAGACGAAATTGTAAATTTGAAGCTAAAGGCACTATTGCAAAAAGACTTATATCCAATACTTTGCGTTGGAGAAACATTAAAGCAAAGAGAGGGTAATGTTTATAAGGAACATATTAAAAATCAAATTGATTTAGCCTTAAGCAATATAGACGGCTCACAAGTAGCAAGAAATATTACTATTGCATATGAACCAATTTGGGCTATAGGTACTGGCAAAACTGCTACAAGTGAACAAGCCGAAGAAATTTGCAAGTATATACGTGATATTATAAATGAAAAATATGGTCAAAGTGTATCAAATACTATTAGGATACTATATGGTGGTAGTGTAAAACCAAAAAATGCAAGAGAAATATTATCAATGGAAAATATAGATGGTGCTTTAGTTGGTGGAGCGAGTTTAACAGAAGACTTTGTAGCTATTGTAAATTACTAGAAATAGTGATATAATAATGAAGTTACAAAGGACTGTAACAAAAGAAAAGGATGATTATTATGGCAAAAAAACAATACATTTTAATGATATTAGATGGGGTTGGACTTTCAGATGAAGAAAAGGGAAATGCTTTTAAACTTGCATCAACTCCAAATATAGATAAATATATATCAAAATATGCAAATTCTCATATAGCAACAAGTGGACTTGCAGTAGGTTTACCAGAAGGACAAATGGGAAATTCTGAAGTAGGACATACTAATATTGGAGCTGGAAGAATTTGTTATCAAGAATTAACAAGAATTTCAAAAGAAATTGAAGAGGGAGAATTTTTCAAAAATGAAGAATTAGTAAAAGCAATAAAAAATGTAAAAGAGAATAACTCTTCTTTACATCTAATGGGACTTTTGTCAGATGGTGGAGTTCATTCACATAATTCTCATTTATATGCACTACTAAAACTTGCCAAACAAAATGGAATAGAAAAAGTATATATACATGCATTTTTAGATGGAAGAGATACACCTCCAACATCTGGAACAGAGTATATAAAGGAACTAAATCAAAAAATAAGAGAAATTGGTGTAGGAAAAATATCTACCCTTTCTGGAAGATACTATGCAATGGATAGAGATTCAAGATGGGAAAGAGAAAAACTTGCATATGATGCAATTGCTTATGGAATTGGAAATAAATTTAAGAATGCTGAAAAAGCAATTGAAAATTCATATGAAGCAGAGGAATTTGATGAATTTGTAAAGCCTATTGTAATAGTTGATGATAATGGAGAACCCGTATCAAAAGTTGAAAATAATGACTCTGTTATATTCTTTAACTTTAGACCAGATAGAGCAAGACAACTTGCAAGAATATTTACTGATGAAGAATTTAATGAATTTGAAACTAAAAAGTATGAAAATTTGGTATTCGTTACAATGACAAAATATGATGAATCACTAAAAAATGTACTTATTGCTTACAAGCCTCAAGTTTTAGTAAATACATTTGGTGAATATATTAGTAGATTAGGTATGAAGCAATTACGTATAGCTGAAACAGAAAAATATGCTCATGTAACATTCTTCTTTAATGGAGGACGTGAAGAGGTATATAATGGTGAAGAAAGAATATTAGTTCCATCTCCTAAGGTGGCAACATATGATTTAAAACCTGAAATGTCGGCATATGAAGTTACAGACAAACTACTTGAAGCAATAAAAGAAGAAAAATACAATGTAATAATAGTAAATTATGCAAACGGTGATATGGTAGGCCATACAGGAAATATAGAAAAAGCTATTGAGGCTGTAGAAGCTGTAGATACGTGCGTTGGAAAGGTAATTGGGTTACTTGAAGAAAAAGGCGGAGAAGGAATAATAACAGCAGATCATGGTAATTGTGAATATATGCTTGATTTAAAAACTGGAGAACCAATAACATCTCACTCTACATTTGATGTACCAATTATTGTTGTATCAAATAGAGTAAAAAATATACATCCAGGTAGACTATGTGATCTTGCCCCAACAATGTGTCATTTAATGGGAATAGAAAAACCAAAAGAAATGACGGGAGAAAGTGTAATTGAACTATAAAAAGTAGCTAAAGGAGTAAATATATGGAACAAGAAAAATTAAAAACTTTGCAAGATTTTCTGTCAGAAGGTAAAACAGAATCTGATTATTGGACTTATAGGATTATACATAAAGAGGAGTTTGATAGATTAGAAGAGGAAAGGGAAGAAAAAAAAGAGTATCCTTATCTTATTTTGCAATGTATGAATTGTGGACAAATAATTGATGAGAATATTACTAAACCAGATATTACACTTCCATATAATTTACGTGTAAAATGTAAATGTGGAAAATTTAAATTTAGGGCAATTACGGGAGAAAGAAAAAAAGAACTAGAAAAAGAGAAAAAGAAAAAAGAAAGAAATGGTAATAGTAAGCTTACTGACTATCAAATAAAAAAGATATTATCTAGAATAGAAATAGATTTAAATAAGGTAAACAGTGATCTTACAGATTATTTAAATGATGGTAAGATATCAGATGAACGTTATATAATTTTAATGATAAAATTAATAGGAAATCAATTTGACTATTATTCTTCTGATATAGGTAAAAAATTTGATTGGAAGAAGTTTAGAGATTATTCATTAAGTACTGCAAAAGCTAATTTAGAAAAAAAATATGATTGTGAAATACTAGATGAAAAATTAGATTCAATTGCAAATACTTATAATGAAGAAAAAGATTCTATTTATCTTGAAGAATATAATATATTGTTAAGCGGTTCTATGGAAGTAGAACAAGATAGTGATAGATTAGAAGAGCTAAAAAGAAAGAAAAAAAGTATTGAGGCGAAACAAGATGTTCTTATGAAATTACAAGAAAAGTCAAATGAAAGAGAAAAAAGAGCAATTGAGAGAATAAATGAAGAAGAACAAAACAGAATATTTAGAACTTTTAAAGATCAATTAAAAAAAGATATAAAAAAACAATAGCTATTTTCTACAACATATATTTTATGCTAGTAGTTAATATAAGATTTAAAATTTTTAAAGTATAGGAGGAATTATTATGAAACAATATTTAGAAATTTTATCTATTTATGCAAGAGAGATATTAGATTCTCGTGGAAATCCAACTGTTGAAGTTGAAGCAGAAGTAGAAGGAGGATTTGTTGGACGTGCAGCTGTACCTTCTGGAGCATCAACAGGTGCTTTTGAAGCTGTTGAACTTCGTGATGGTGATAAATCTAGATACCTTGGAAAAGGAACTCTAAATGCAGTAAATAATGTAAACGATATTATAGCACCAGAAATTGAAGGAATGAATGCCTTAGATCAAGTTGCAATAGATGAAGCTATGATAGCTCTTGATGGTACTGAAAATAAAGGAAAATTAGGAGCAAATGCAATACTTGGTGTTTCTATGGCTGTAGCTCGTGCTGCTGCTGAAGCTTTAGGTGTAAGTCTATATAATTATTTTGGCGGAATTAATGCAAAAGAACTTCCAGTTCCAATGATGAATATATTAAATGGAGGAAAACACGCAGATAATAGTGTAAATATCCAAGAATTTATGATTATGCCAGTTGGTGCTACAAGTTTTAGAGAATGCTTAAGAATGTGTGCTGAAGTTTTCCATAACTTAAAATCTGTTTTAAAAGAAAAAGGTCTTGCAACATCTGTTGGTGATGAAGGTGGATTTGCTCCAAACTTAAAAGAAGACGAAGAAGCACTTCAAGTTATTGTTGAAGCAATTAAAAAAGCTGGATTTAAACCAGGAGAAGATTTTAAAATAGCAATTGATGCTGCTGCAACAGAAATGTATGATGAAGCAAAGAAAAAAGGAAGGGAAGGATGCTATTACTTCTGGAAATCAGATAAGATGTTTACTTGTGATGAAATGATTGCATATTGGGAAGATTTAGTTTCTAAATATCCAATTATATCACTTGAAGATGGTCTAGCTGAAGAAGACTGGGAAGGTTGGAAAAAACTTACTGAAAGACTTGGTAATAAAATTCAACTTGTTGGTGATGATCTATTTGTTACAAATACAAAGAGACTTAAAAAAGGTATTGATATGGGAGTTGCAAATGCAATACTTATAAAAGTTAACCAAATCGGTACATTAACTGAAACTCTAGATGCTATCAAGATGGCTAATAGAGCTGGTTATACAGCAATTGTTTCACATCGTTCTGGTGAGACAGAAGATACAACAATAGCAGATCTTGTTGTTGGTTTAAATGCTGGTCAAATTAAAACAGGTGCTCCATCAAGAACAGATAGAGTATGTAAATATAATCAATTATTAAGAATTGAAGAAGAACTTGGTTCAGTTTCTGAATTTAATGGAAAAGATGTTTTCTTTAATTTAAAATAATTGTTAATTAAATAATATTTTTATTTTGAAAGAGTCACTAGTGGCTCTTTCTTTTTTTAACTATTTTTATTGTATTATTAAAATTTCACTTTTTTTTCAACAAAATTACAAAAATATTAAAAAAACATAAAAATATAATGAAATGTATTTAAACATTGTTTCATTTTTTGAAATTATAGTATAATAAAATTATCATTAGGAGGAATTTGTATGAAAAGTAATGAAGAAAACTTATTTGAAGTTTTAGCCAATATAGAAACTATTCAAGAACTTATAAAAAACAAGGAGGAGAAAAATGGGAAAAATTGATTATAGAGCAAATGTGCAATATATATTAGATAATTTTGAAAATTTAAATCTTGCTGATGATGATCTTAAAACATTAAAAGATACTCTAAGTTTTTTAAAATTGCATGCTCAACAACAAATTATAGAACAATCTGTTCTAGGAAATGAAGATTTGAAATCAAAAATTGCTGATGCACAAGATTCAATAAGAGCCAAGATTGAGGAAATTTCTAAGAATATTGAGGAAAATGAAGGAAAATTAGATTACCCTGAACATGAGGAAAAAGCAAAAGAAGATGGAGTATTAGATTCTTTATATGAAGAGGCTCAAAAAAATGAAAGAAAAAACTATGATGCTGCTAAATTCGAGTTTGAATATAATGACAAACCTATTATCCAACAAAAAATAGAAGCATTAAAAAGTTCTATTGAAAGATTAGAAAAACTTTCTACTAAGTTAGATGATCCAGAAAAATTTATAGGTGAAGTATTAACTCAAAACGATAAGGAAGAATATAATAGATTAATTGATATATGTGCAACTAATATGGCAAATGGATACATGGATATGGAATACTATGGCAATAATCCATTATTTACTAGAGTAGATGATAAAGATAGTATAAGTCCTATGAAAGGGTATGTTCCAAATCCAAAGGCAATTGATGGATTCTTAAAATTAATTAGAGATCCAGAATTAATAAAAGAATTGGAAGGACATGACAAATTACTAGCTGCAGCCAAAGGTGATGAAAAATCTCTAAGAGAAGCAGAAAAAGAAAATCAAGAAATAAAAGATTTTGATGAAATGTTAAGTTCTCCTGATAGTACATGTTTAGATGTAGAAAAATTAATTAGAGAAGTTGGAACTTTAAGACATGATAAAAAAGAAGCACAAGAGAACTTAAGGAAATTTCAATTACCAGCTAAAACTAATGCATTTACAAGGCTCATAGGTAAAATAACAGGAAAAACGAAAAAAGAACAAATTCAAAGAGATAAATTAGAACATGACGTAGCAGCATTTGATACTAAATTAAAAATGATAAATGAAGATGAACATAAATTTAAACTAATGAAGTTACCAACTTATGGTAAATATATATTTTTAGCTCAAAATGATCTTAATAGGGATAGAAAATCAAATGATTCTATGGAAGAATTTTTAACATATGGTCATTCTGATATGCATGAATATGTTCAAAGCAGAAGTAAATCTGTATGTTCTATTTCAGATAATAGACTTAAAGGAGAAGAAGCACAGGTTAAAGCAAGTAAAGCAGCTTTAGAAGAATCATATGAAAATCTAACAGATGAAGCAAAAAAATTGGTAGATAATGGAGTAGGCTCATATGGATTACAATCAAAATATGTTACAAGAGAAGCAAGCGATAGATATAGAGTTTCACCATTTGTAGCATCTTTATCACTTGAAATGCTAATGAAAGATAGAGGTATTAAATCAACAAAGCAATTAGAAGATATTGGTATAAAATTAACAGCGGAAGATATTGCAGGATATAACGAAGTTATCAATAAAAAACTTAATGAAGCTGAGCAAAATCTACAGGAAATAGGTAAAGAACAAAAAGAAATAGAAGACGGAATAGAATATTAGTTTTTATAAAAAAGGAATCTCATTTAATTTTATGAGATTCTTTTTCTTTCTTGATATAAATAAATATAAATGATAAAATATACTAAAAAAGAGGTGATGTTATGGAATTTGTAGGAAATATCATAGAGAGTATAAAATTATTATTTAATTATGATGTAACTGTATTAATCAGTTTTTTTACTGTAATATTAGTATTTTTAATATTATCTCCAATATTTTCGAAAATTATAATAAAGATTATACAAAGTATAACAAAGGAAAATCAAAAAGCTAGTAAGAATTTAATGTATAAAACTCTTAATGCATTCTTTTATATTTTAGGAGTATTTTTGTCGACTTTTTTATTAAATTTTTCTACTGAAGTACATCTGATAATAGCCAAAATATTTAAAATTATTTGCATAGTGTTTGTTGCTAAAGTGTTGGTTAAAATTTTGACATCAAGGCAAAAATTTAAATACTTAAAAACTGTTAAATATGGTAACGGAAAAAGTTTTGCAGGTTTTTTTGAAAAAATAATTGCGTGCATAACTTATGTAATAGCAGGATTTTTGATAATTTATGAGTTAGGGTATGACTTGAATGGTCTTGTTGCAGGACTTGGAATTGGAAGTGCTGTAATTGCTCTCGCTGCACAAGATGTTGTAAAAAGTTTGATTGGTAGCTTTGTAATAATAACAGAAAAACCTTTTGAAATAGGGGATTTTATTGAAATAGATAATTTTAAAGGAACTGTTGAAGATGTTACATTTAGAAGTGTAGTTATAAGGACAAATGATAAGTCGGTAGTATCAATACCAAGTTCAAAGGCTGCTGAATCATATATTTTAAATTGGGCAAGAACAGGTGGAGTAAGAAGATATGAATTTGACATTGGGGTTACATTAGAAACACCACTTATAAAATTAAATAAATTTGTTGAAACTCTAAAATTTGAAATTACAACTGCGATAAGTGGAAGGGAAGAAGATGTTAGTATACATGTAGAGCAATTAAAAGGGGATTGTATAAATCTATATTGTTATACATTTGTTAAAGCAAAAAATTATGAAGAATTTCTGGATATGAAAGAAAAAATAAATTATACAGTTTTAAATGTAGTAAATAAAGAAAAGATAGAATTAGCATATCCAACACAAACAGTTTATCTTAAAAAGTAGTGCTCAAAGGAGGAAATATGGCAAAGTTATATTTTAGATATGGTGCAATGGGCTCTGGAAAAAGCATTGACCTATTGAAAGTTGCTTATAATTATGAAGAAAGAGATGGTAAAGTAGTTTTATACACAGCAGCGATAGACACAAGGTATGGAACAGGTATAATAACTACAAGAATTGGTATAAATAAGGAAGCAATAGTGTTTTCTAAGGATACGAATATTTTAGATAGTGTAAAAGCATTGGAATATAAACCGGATTGTATATTAATAGATGAATCACAGTTTTTAACAAAAGAACAAGTATCACAAATTGGAGACATAGTAGATTATCTAAATGTTCCAGTTATATGTTATGGACTAAGAACTGATTTTAGAGGAGAATTATTTGAAGGATCAAAAGAATTACTAGCTATTGCAGATAAAATAGAAGAAATAAAAACTATATGTAAATGTGGCAAAAAAGCAACTTACAATATGAGACTAGTAGATGGAAAGCCTGTAAATAAAGGAGAAAAAATATTGATAGGTGGAAATGAATCTTATATATCATTGTGTAGAAAATGTTATAAAGAAAGTTTTAAAAAAAATAACCTACGCTAATTTGGCGTAGGTTATTTTTTTATATATACTTAAATGTATTTTCAAAAGATCTTATTTTTTTAAATTCAAAGTCAAGATATTTGAGTTTATCTTCACAGGATGAAAAGTCATTATGTGTAAAAGCATGTACGAATATTAAAAATCTTATTCTTGAAGAATCTCTTAAGAGGTATAATTCATCTAACTTGTTCTTTTCAAATTTATTGCACATGTTGATGTATTGTACGCGCTTTTGAAATAACATATAAGAATAGTAGTCTACATTCTTTTTATATTTTAGAGGGTAAGACTCTTGAGCCAATTTGGCTATTTTGGCAGCCTCATTGTAATTATCAACCGATATTATGGCAATAAATATTGCATGTAGTACTTCTTTTAGTGAAATGTTAAGATTTGTAGCAATATCACTTATAGTATCATTTTCAAGCAGTGATATTATTTGCTTTTCCTTATCTGTTAATTCGTGTCGGCATGGTTTCCAGGCACTAGGTATAACAAACTCTGAATTAGTATTTGGTGTCATTTTTCCTCCTATTGTCGTTATTTTTGTGTCCAAAATCTAAAATTGTGTGAATAATTAGGCCCACTAGGGGCCTAATATCAGAAAATAAAATTGTTTTCCATTTCCTCTATTTTTTGGAAATCATCAACTAAGAATGAGAATTTTTGAGGACACTTAGTAGCGTCATTTGTTTTGCAATAACTCTCAAGGCAAGGTATTTCTTTACTATAACGGTCATAATGTTTTTTCGCATCTTCAAGAGTGCGTAACTTTTCTCTGTCAAAATTCCTGCAGGCCTTAATATATTCAGGTCTTACTTGAGTTAATAAATAGTAAGGATACTCAACTTGCTCGTCAGTACATGAGTGCAGACTCTCTTCTTTTGATAATTTGCTCCAAATGTTTTTTGCCCATGAGGATGATTTGACAGTTAAAATTGCTCTGTAAAGAATATGCCGAACATCACTTGTAGTAATTTTGTGCTTTTTTGCAATGTCATCCATTGTCATAGCAGTTGAGTACTGGTTAATTACATTAATTTCCAGTTTTGTACGTAAGTAGCGATAAGGCGCTATACAGTTTGTACTGTATTTTCTTTCCATATAAAAAACTCCTTTCAAAATAAGAAAACAATTCACAATAATTATGTGAAATTAAAAAATATTTTCGTTAATTATACTATAGATTACTATTAAAATCAACAAAAACAGAACTAAATTATTAATTTAGTTCTGTTTCATACGTTATGCGTACTTTTTTCTGAGACCAGCTATTTCTTCTGCCAGGAGCATAAGGTCGATATTTGAGGAAAAATCATTTTTCTTGAGTTTTTTGAACTCAGTTGTGAGTTCATCAATTTCAGGAAGTTGATAATCTTCTTCATCGGATGAGGAGATAAAATCTTCATAGGTGCCATATGCAAAATTTGCTTGTAAAATTCTATTCCACAAGTTATTTAAAATGATTACCTGTAAATTAGATATTTCTTCGGAAATTTTCTTGTATAAGATCCTATCTAAGAGGAGTGTCTTATAATACCGCGAGATCCTAGCTCCTTTTCCATTAAGCAAGAAATTAACCTTAGAACTCTTTTTTGATGCCTTTTTTGCAATTTTTAGAGCAAGTGAATCATCAACTTTGTTTTCTAAAATTGCAATGTGAAGTGTCTTTCTGACCTGTGAAGTAGATATACTAAAAAGTTTTGCAACAAGCTCCATAGAAGCGTTTGTATCGGCATATTTGTGTACCAATGCCCAATTTTGTTCTTTGGTCAGCACCCGAAATTTAAGTTTCATGATTTACCGCCTTTCTAAATTTTGAATAGACAAAAATTCTTTTTTTACATTATAACACATTTTTCTACAAAAAACAAACATTGACTTTATTGTAGAAATATAGTATAATTATAATATTGATTTTAGCAGAAAAAAAGTTTCTGTTTAATTGTTCGGTTTTTTATTTTTATAATATATAGTTTGTTCGGAATTAGTAGATTGAAAATTTAATAATAGTTATAAGCGCAAAATTTTAAGAAAGAAGGAAATTATGGAGAAAAAAGAATTAAATGAAAATAAATTAAAATCCAATACTAAAAAAGTTTTTGGAAGAAAAAATAATCTTAAAAAAGATGTAAGAAAAAAAATGAATGATAAAACTAAAGATAAAATAGAAATCTTAAATGTTGACTCAGAAAATGCCTCAACAAATAATAAGTTAAAATCTAAGGCAAGAGTCTCTAATAAATTCGGAACTTTTGCAAAATCTAAATTAAAAGTTATTCCTCTTGGTGGAATGAACGAGATAGGAAAGAATATAACAGCTTTTGAATATGAAAATGAAATAGTAGTTGTCGATTCAGGTCTTGCGTTTCCTGAAGATGATATGCTAGGAGTAGATCTTGTAATACCGGACATTACATATTTAGAAAAAAATAAAGAAAAAGTAAGAGCATTACTTATAACACATGGACATGAAGATCATATAGGAAGTGTTCCTTACCTTTTGAAGAAAATTAACGTTCCTGTATATGGAACAAAATTAACTTTAGGTTTAATAAAAAATAAATTAACTGAACATAATTTAGTTGATTCAACTAAATTAAAATGTATAGAACCTGGAGATAAAATACAAGTTGGAAAGAACTTTAAAGTTGAATTTATAAGAGTAACACATTCTATAGCTGACTCTGTAGCTATGGCTATAACTACACCAGTTGGAACAGTATTCCATACTGGAGATTTTAAAGTAGATTATACACCAATTGACGGTAAACCAATGGATTTACAAAGAATTGCTGAAATTGGTAATAAAGGTGTACTTTTACTTATGTCAGATAGTACCAATGTTCAAAGACCTGGACACACGATGTCAGAACGTAGTGTTGGACGTGAATTTGATAAAATATTTATGAATTGTAACAAAAGAATAATAGTTGCAACATTTGCATCTAATATTCACAGAATGCAACAAATAATAAATTCTGCTGTTAAATATGGTAGGAAGGTCGCTGTTGTAGGACGTAGTATGTTAAATGTAATAAGTGTTGGAACAGAGCTTGGGTATATAGATGCACCAGAGGGAACTTTAATAGACATTGATAAAATTGGTATATATAATCCTGAACAAATAGTTATAATAACTACAGGATCTCAAGGTGAACCTATGGCTGCACTTTCTCGTATGTCAATGGGAGAGCATAAAAAAGTAACAGTAACTGCAGATGATCTTATTATACTTTCAAGTTCTCCAATTCCAGGAAATGAAAAATCAGTTGGCCGTGTTATAGATGAACTTGAGAAACTTGGAGCAGAAGTAATATATAATCAACTTGCAGATGTACACGTATCAGGTCATGCTTGTCAAGAAGAATTAAAATTAATGTTATCTTTAGTTAAACCAAAATTTTTCATGCCAGTTCATGGTGAATATAGATTTTTAAAACAACATGGCGAACTTGCTGTATCTGTAGGTACACCTAAAGAAAATGTCTTTATAATGGAAAATGGCAGAACTCTTGAATTAAGTAATGATTCTGCTAAAATGACAACACAAGTTCCATCTGGTATTGTTCTTGTAGATGGTCTAGGTGTTGGTGACGTTGGAAATATAGTTTTACGTGATAGACAATCACTTTCTGAAAATGGAATGATTATAGTTGTAATAGCACTTGATAGAAGGACAGCAAAAGTGGTATCTGGTCCTGATATAGTTACTCGTGGATTTGTATATGTTAGAGAAAATGAACTTCTTATGGATGAAATAAAAGAAGTAGCAAAAGAAGAACTAGAAAAATGTGATAGAGAAAATATAAGAGAATGGTCATCTATAAAAAACAATGTTAGAGAACAAATATCTCATTATGTTTACTCTAAAACAAAACGTCAACCAATGATATTACCAATACTTATGGACATAGATGTTGATAAAATTGTAAAGTAATATCATTAATATTAGTATAAAAGAAGAAGGGAACTAGTGAGAGGCTGCTGAAAAAGTAGCATTATTGGTCTCAAAAAAAAATAGGAAAATTTTTTAGCAGATAATTAGTTGATAATTATCTGCTTTTATGATAGTAAGGGTTATTTTTCCAAGAACAGAAGGTATGAAAGAATATATAGATTATTATAATAATAAAAGGCAAATTAAAAGGAATGAGCCCTGTACAATACAGAGTTCATTCCCAAGCAGCCTAGTACCTAATCAAAAAATGTCCAATTTTTGGAGCTCAGTACAAATTTATCTGTTCTATATTTTAAGTTTATTCTATTACTGGAGGAATAAAATTTTCAATGGCATTTCTTAATTTTGGATGATGAATCACAAAATGGATAGAAGGACTTTTGTTTTTAGAAATCATAACCCAATGCTTTTCTAAAATCAAAATTTGAATATTTTTAAATATATGATGATGATTGAATGATAATTTATAATTAGTATTATTTTTCGCATATTCTTTTGTTAACTTTAAATGTTCTAAATAATCTTCATAAGTATAATAAATTTCAGTCTCAAAAAAGCTATCAGCAAGAAAAAGTGAAAGAGGAGATTTTATAAATTCTTCTTTAGAAATTTCTACTATTTCATCTTCAAATATATCTGTTTGTAATGTATTATCAATAATTTCCTTTTGTTCCTGTATTGAAAACTGTATATGTTTAATATCTTCATTGGAAACCTTATTTCGTTTTAAAATTTTCATAAGCAATTCATCAGGTATTGTATGAATAGGCAAAGACGATAGTATTCTTCTACGATTTCCCTTTATATTAGCACTTGCTGTAATAAAAGAGCTATATGAATTTCTATTTTCTATTTTATAAATTTCCATAAGGGGAGTGGCTTTGCTTAATAGACATTCGGATTTTGTTTTATAATATGAAATATCATTTTTATTAGTAGTTAAAGTATATTTACCCTTATTATGATATCCGTTAATACATTCTCCAAAAAGTGCAACTGTACCAGATACATAATTGAAATGGCAATATATATTATCTTGTAATCCTTTAAAATAGTATGGAGAAACTTGCCCTGTCATATAAATTGGAATCCAACTTTCTAATCCTAACATCATTTCATTAAAAGGTCTATCAAGATTGTGAATAATATTTAAGTGAAACCCCTTTTTTAAAGTCATTGCAATAGCAAACATCCACTTTTTACCAAACTCTACATCTTGTGCCATATCTTCCATAGGCATATCACTACACATAAAAATAGGATCAATATTTTTAGATAAAACAGTCGCTTTAAAAAAGTCTAATTCACCTTTTTTCATTTCTTCTATGCCATAATATGTTTTAGATATTGCCTTATAAAAAGGAACAAAAGGAACCTTCATTTCATCAAAATGTATAGCTTTTATATACTCATTTAAATCAAATTTATCTAAATTTGTTAGAAAACCATCTATATAGTTATGAGAGGGAGTAGAATTAGTAGTAAACCAATTAAATAGCTTATTAAAATAGTTAAGATTATTTTCTAACTCCTCTAAAGTAGAATTTATAAGAAGTGCAACAGCCTTTTTATCATCATCAGATTTACATTTCTTTACAATAAAATTACATACATCTGTAGCAAAATCTTTAGGATGCGTTGGGCTTCTATTACCAGTACGAATTTTAGAAAGAAGCGAAGCGTCATAACTAGTTAAGCGAGACAATTCAGACATATTAATATTTAAAGTCGTAATAAGCTCATTAAAATTTTTACTTAACTGTTCAAAATCAATAGAAATATCATTTAAAGTATCAGATAAAGTAATATAAATTTCTTCTTTAGTGGTATTTATTTTTTTCATAGCAGATAATTTGTATAAACCATCTGCAAGTTGATCTAATTGTTTACTTTTTAAAGTTGGCGTTCTATCTCCTCTGCGATAACGGCTAATCACAGAAGTTGTTAATCCAGAAGTAATCACAAGATCTTTTGTGGAACACTCGAGTTGTCTTAGATATTCATTTAATTGTTCATTAAAAGTCATAAAAAACCTCCATATCAATAATTCAAATTTATTATACTATATCATAAAAGCATATAAAAAAACAATCGCCAAATTGTCATTGAAATATTGGCAAAAATTAAAGACTTATAACTGTGATATGTTAAAATAGAAATGAAAAGTTAGAGGGAGGAGGGAAAAGTTATGAAGAAAAGTAAAATATTTATTGTTGCTGTAGTAATGTTTTTGGTTACTATGTGTATGGCTCCAATAACAGTATTTGCAGATACAGAAACTCTAGATTTGAGCAATGCAAATATAGATATTGAAGGTGTAAAAGCAGATTATACTGTTGGAGATAAGCCAAAAGCAACTGCTTATAAATGTGATCCATGGGAGGGGCTATATGATATAGAGTACGAATACTGGGAAGAAATGGAAACTAATGAAGATGGAGAAGAGGTTCCTGTAAAATTTTGGTACTCTGATGAAACAAAAAATAATGCTCTAGCACAAGATAAAAAAATAACATCTTTTGAAGAAGGAAAAACTTATATGTATAGTATTTGGCTTAAAGCAAAAGATGGAAATAAATTTGGAGATAAAACTACAGTAAGAGTAAGTGGCTCGGGAGTATCTGTAGAAAATGCAAAGGCACCTGTTTTGAATGACACAACACTTTTTATACCTGCAATAAAAATAATAAAACCTACAAAAAATGTTGAATTGAAAAAAATTGATGTTATAGAATTAAATGATGCAACAATCAGTTTTAATGTAGGTGATAAACCTGTATTTACAGGAAAAACACCTGATAATGCTCCATATATATATCAATTTGAATGTTGGCAAGATAAAAATGGTGCTGGTATAACATCTGCTGAATTCTTCAATAAAGGCTATGAAAACCAAATTACTGCTTTTGAAAGTGGAAAAGAATATAAGTATATTTTATATTTTAAATCTGCAGAAGGATATACTTTTACAAGAGATACTAAATTAAAAATAAACGGTAAGTATTATAATTATACTGTATCTGATTGGGAAAAAGAGACAGATATTAATGAATTTCAAACGACGTGGAGAATGTACCCAGATTTAATAATGATACCCACATCTTCAAAACCTAGTCAAGATAATGTAAAAGAAATCGAAAGCACAGGAGATATAAAAGCAAAAGTTAAATTCGAAGAAGAAGTTAGCAAAAACTATAAATTAGATATTAAACAAATTGAAATAAGTAAAAAATTATCAGATAAAAATGTTAAGTATTTAGTTGATATTAATATTCTTGATAATAATAATCAAATAGTTAAAATTAGTGATACTAAAATGAAAATAAGAATTGCATTACCAGAAGACTTAAAAGGATTTAGCAAATATGAAGTAGTATATATTTCAAATGATGAAATAAAAGAAACTTTGCCAGCAACAGTAGAAGATGGATATATAGTATTTGAAACATCACATTTAAGCCAATATGGAATTGTGGCAACAAATGTTGAAGAAAAAACAGAACAAGTTAAAAATGAAACAAACAATCCAAAAACAGGAGATAATATAACAACAAGTGTAATGCTATTTGTTGCTTCTATA
>HF996748.1:20950-21132 GCA_000433335.1 Clostridium sp. CAG:1219
AGAGTTATTAGCTGGCTTTTATAAAAGAAAGGACAATGTAAATAATGAGAAATAAAAAGGATAAGAGTAAGAAATATAGGAAAGCGATTTTAAATCTTGTTATATATATAATGGTACTTTGTATATTATTATATTCTGGAATTAAAATTTATAAATGGTATAAAGATAAAACTAATAACAAC
>HF996748.1:21156-21765 GCA_000433335.1 Clostridium sp. CAG:1219
AGAACAAATAAGAGATACTGTAATTGTTGAGGAAAAAAACGAAGATGAAAACAAGGAAGAATCCAAAGTTGATTTTAATAAGTTGAAAGAACAAAATAGTGATGCTGTTGCTTGGATTAAAGTAAATAATACAAATATTGAATATCCTGTAGTAAAAGGAAGTAATAATAGCTTTTACCTAAACCATAATTTTGATAAAAGTAACAATTCAGCAGGATGGATTTTTGCAGACTATAGAAATAAATTTGATAACACTGATAAAAATATTGTGATTTATGGCCATAACATGAAAGATAATTCAATGTTTGGAAGTTTAAAAAATATTTTAAATTCTGACTGGTATGATAACGAAGAAAATACTAATATTACTTTATATACCGAAAATGAGAAATGTATTTATAAAGTTTTCTCAATTTATGAAATAGAAAGCGAAAATTATTATATAAAAACAGAATTTAGTGATGATAATAACTTTGAACAATTTGTAAAAACTATAAAGAAAAGAAGTATAAAAGAATTTAATATAGATGTTTCAAAAGACGATAATATATTAACATTGTCAACATGTGCTAATAATAACAAATATAGAGTTGTTTTACATGCTAAAAA
>HF996749.1:0-4694 GCA_000433335.1 Clostridium sp. CAG:1219
CCTCCTTTCTAGAAAGAGAACTTTTAAAGTTTTATATAAAATAAAAACTCACGAACTTTTAAGTCCGTAAGTTGATTTCAAATGGAGCGGGTTGTGGGAATCGAACCCACGGCAAAAGATCGGAAGCCTTTTATTTTACCACTAAACTAAACCCGCATTGGAGCTGAAAGTCAGATTTGAACTGACGACCTACGGTTTACGATACCGCCGCTCTACCAGCTGAGCTATTCCAGCATATTTTCATTATACCACATATATATTTTTTTTCAAGCATAAAAGATGCACAAATTAATGTGCACCTTCTATTTAAGCTAGAATTATTTTTCCGCATGCTATTTTAGCACCTGAATTGCCAGATGGATCTGTCTTGTAATCATCACTCATTTCATGTATTACCAATGTTCTGCCAATTATATCATTAATTTTAAATCTATTTGTAAAAAATTTCATATAAGCATATCCTCCATTAGAATAAATGCTTGGTAAATCACCTGTATGATTTGGATGTTTATTTCCACCAATATCGAAATGTTCCTCCACATCACTAAATGCACTTTTTCCATCCTTTGGTGTACACTTCCCACCCTCGTGGATATGAAATCCGAAAAAATTATTTTTATCTTTATTTGGTAATCCTTTAACTTCAACTTCTATTAAAGTACCATTATTAACATTATAAAACTTAGCAATTCCATTTATACTACTTTGGCTATCCCTCCCCTTTATATAAGAAATTGCTTGATATTCACTTATAGCATTACTTCTTAGTTTTAATATTAATATCACCTCCCATTAATACATCTTATGTTTTTTATTAATATAAAATGCAAAAAAAAATTAAAGTACTAAATATATCTTCGTACTTTAATTTTCATTTTTATTTATTCGTATGCATAAAACATTCTTCATCATGCGAATAAATTACTCCTATAGCTTGTAGATAAGAATATATTATAGTAGAGCCAACAAACTTCATTCCCCTTTTCTTTAAATCTTTGGAAATACTATCAGATAAATTGGATGTTGTCTTATCGCATTCATAAATAACTTTGTTATTTGTAAAGCTCTTAATATAACTGTTAAATGATCCGAACTCTTCTTGTATAGCCACAAAAACTTTCGCATTATTTATTGTAGCATTTATTTTAAGCCTATTTCTTATTATATCTTTATTATTCATAAGTTCATTAACTTTTCTCTCATCATAACTTATTATCTTGCTTATATTAAAATTGTCAAAAGCTTTTCTAAATGCTTCTCTTTTATTTAACACACATTCCCATGAAAGTCCTGCTTGAAATGATTCAAGAATTAGTATTTCAAAAAGGTATTTTTCGTCAAAATTAGGCTTTCCAAATTCTTCATCATGGTACTTAACATATAAAATGTTATTTAAATTACACCATTTGCATCTTTTTTTATTCATAAATTATATTATCCCTATTTATTTATAAGCATATCATGTTGTTCAAAAGTTGTAATTAGAGTATTTAGTACCTCATCAATTTCCTCTTTAGATAAAGTCTTATCATGAGATCCTATGTTAAATTTTATAGTTATACTCTTCTTATCACCTAGTTTTTCTTCATTTTCATATATTCCTACATATTCATATCCTAGTAAATACTCTATTTTTAAACTATCAATTACTTCTTTTACACTAGAATAAGCAACATTTTTGTCTACCATAACACTTAAATCAAGTGATGTCGTTTGATATTTACTAGTAGAAGAATAAACTACATCATTTGATAAAATATCAGATAAATTATCAATTCTAATTTCTGCTACTACAATATTTGATTTTTTGTTAATACTTTCATTTACTCTTGGATGTATACAAGAAATATATCCACATTCTATACCATTTAATTTTACAATGTATGTATTTTTCTTATTAATCCAACTATATGATATTTTTTCATTATTTAATACATATTCTGGTTCAATATTTTTTTCAATTTTAAATATTGAATTTATCATAGATTTTACTTCATACATAAGAGTTGACTCATCTTTTTTTGTACTTGCAGAAGCAATTCCCAAAACCTTTTTTTCTATAGCATTAGAACCATCAAACTTATATTCAAAAGTTCTACCAATTTCGAATAATTTGCATTCAGGATAATATTTTAAATTATTATTTATAGCATAAAGAAGAGTTGGAGCCATATATGCTCTTAGAGTATCATCTCCTTTAGATAAAGCATTTGTAACTTTTAAATTATCTTCTACTAAAATATTAAGTTCAGAATTTAAGTTTTTATTATACCAAACATAACTATGAATTTCACTTGCGCCGAATTTTTCTGCAAGTAGCCTTTTTGCATCATATTCAAATACATGTATTTCATCTTGTCTTACTGGAACAGCCTTAAACAAGCTAGGACTTGGAATAATATTATCATATCCATAAATTCTTGCTACTTCTTCTACTAAATCTGCTTTTATTGAAATATCTTTTGTAGCCCTAAAAGTTGGAACAGAAACTTTTAAATTTTCCCCATTACACTCAACTCCAAATTTTAAATTTCTAAGTGTTTCTACAATTTGTTCTACCGTTAATTTTACTCCTATATATCTTTCAAAATAATCTTTATCAATATCTATAACTATTTTAGGATACTTTTTTAAATATACATCTGTAAATGCTGATGTTACTTTTACATTACCGTCTATTTGTTTTAATAGTTTTACAAATCTTGCCGTAGCTAGTTTTACAAACTCTGGATCTAACGTTTTTTCATATCTTGCAGATGCATCAGTTCTATGTGCAATTTTTATAGCAGTTTTTCTAATTAAAGCTGAATCAAATGTAGCAGACTCTAAAAATACTGAAGTAGTATCATCTTTAATTTCGGTATTAAGACCTCCCATAATTCCTGCTATAGCAGAAGGAGTAGAATTATTATTTATCATAAGTACACCACTTGGAAGTTTTCTTTTAACACCATCTAGAGTTGTAAACTCACATTCTTCTCTTAACCTAGAAACACTTATGCTATCAACAAATCTTTTATCAAATGCATGCATTGGTTGACCTATTTCAAGCATTATATAATTTGTTAAATCTGCAAGTAAATTTATACTTCTAAGGCCTGTATAAAATAGTCTTGTTCTTATTTTATAAGGTGATATATGGCAATTAATATTCTCTAGCGTAATACCAGAATATCTTAAACAATCATCCCCATTTTCAACTTTAATATTAAGTTTAGGCAAATTATTATAAATTTCTAAATCCTCTACATCTAGTGGTTTTAATTCTCTTTTTGTAATAGCAGCAAATTCTCTTGCTATTCCATAATGTCCCCAAAGATCAGGTCTATTAGTTAGTGATTTATTATCTACCTCAAACACTGTATCTTCAAGAGGAATTATTTTTTTTATGTCCTCCCCTACATTAAGGTTATTGTCCAATATCATAACTCCTGAATGGTCGTCACTTATGCCAAGCTCTTTCTCAGAAAGACAAATTCCAAAACTCTCCATATTATCTAGTGTAGATTGCTTTACTTCCATTCCCTGTACTTTGGCTCCAGCACTTGCAAATGGAATTTTTGCTCCAACGTATATATTACTTGCTCCACATATACTAATAACTTTTTTAGTTCCAACATCTACCAATACTCTATGAAGTTTATCTGAGTTTTCTACCTCTTCTATTTTTTCTATTTTACCAACTACTACTCCATCTGTATCATATCCATATTTTATAATTTGTTCAACTTCAGCTGTCGACATAGTAAAATTATAAATTAATTTATCTACATCAAGTCCATCTAAATCTACAAAATCTCTTATCCAATTAGTTGAAATAAACATTATTACTCCTCCTTAAACAATTATTTAATATTCATCTGTTTTAAAACTCTTAAATCTCCAGAATTTAAAAGACGTAAATCATCAATTTGAAATTTCATCATAGCAAGACGACTAAGTCCAAGTCCAAAAGCAAATCCTGAATACTTATCTTTATCTATTCCGCCCATTTCTAAAACTTTTGGATGTATCATACCACATGGGCAAAGTTCTATCCATCCACCATGTTTACAAACTTTACATCCTTTACCATCACAATATGGACATTTTACATCAAGTTCAAAACCAGGTTCAACAAATGGGAAAAATCCAGGTCTAAGTCTTACTTCTACTTCTTTTTTAAATATTTCTGATAATAATTCTTTCATAAAGAATATTAAATTAGAAATTGATATATCTTTATCAATTACCATTCCTTCCATTTGGAAGAATGTATTTTCATGACAAGCATCAAGTTCCTCATTTCTAAAGCATCTTCCAGGGAAAATTGCTTTTAGAGGCGCTCCATATTTTTTCATTATTTTATTTTGTGCAGCAGATGTTTGAGTTTTTAGTAATTGTCCATTTTCAAGCCAATAAGTATCTTGCATATCACGTGCTGGGTGAAATTTTGGCACATTAACTGCCTCAAAATTATTATATTCTGTTTCTACTTCATTTCCATCTTCTACACTAAATCCCATTGATATAAAAATATCTTCAAGTTCCTTTTGGACTATTGTTATAGGATGAAGCGAACCTAACATATCATCTGTTGGTAAAGTTAAGTCTATAATTTTAGAGTTATTGATTTTATCTTCATACTCTTTTTCTCTTAACTCTTTTTTCTTTCCTTCTATCTTTTCTAACACATCAGATTTTAATAAATTAAC
>HF996749.1:4724-8240 GCA_000433335.1 Clostridium sp. CAG:1219
CTCCTTTTTTTCTTCTTGCGCAACATCTTTTAAGTTTTTTAGTAACTCTACCACTTCACCTTTTTTCCCCATATATTTTAGACGAATTTTTTCTAATTCTTCAAGGTTTGATATTTCTTTAAAATCATTACTTATTTTTTCTTTTAATGCTTTTATTTTTTCTTCCATAATAAATACCTCCAAAAAAATCCACTTCATCCTATCATAAGGACGAAATGGATCAAATTCCGCGTTACCACCTTAACTTCATCTACAACTCAATTATAGACACTCTCATTTTAAGCTATAACAGGCTTACCTGCTTTTCCCTAATCGTTCCCTTTCAAGAAAAGACCTCCAAAGTGAAATTTCAACAAAAGCATATTTGTAAGCTTACAGCCTATGACTTACATTCTCTATAATATGTTGTCCTTTGTCTACTTTGCTTTATCTACGGTTTTACTAAATTTTACATTGTAAGTATATCATAAGAAAACAATATTGTCAAACTATGATATTACTTTTAATTTATATATTTTCTATTTACTCTTTTTCCTATTTCACACATAACTTCATATGGAATAGAATCAACATGACTTGAAATTTCCTTTATATGACGCACATCTTTAATAACTTCAACTGTATCAAAAAGCTTTACACTATCATCTACACTTACAAATAACATATCCATACAAATATTTCCTACAATTTTATATTTTTTATCATTAATATACACATCTCTTCCTTTATTTTTTCTTACTATACCGTCAGCATAGCCTATTGCAACTACCGCTATTTTTTCGTCTTTATTTGCAGTGTACGCTCCATCATATCCAAGGGTATCTCCTTTTCTTAAATTATTTATCTGTATTACCCTGCTGTAAACTTTAAATGTAGATTTTAAATTTAAATCATTATTATCTGAAAATCCATACATAATTATTCCTAACCTGCATCCATTTACATACTCTTTCTTTTTATATCTTACAATTGCACTGCTTGCTGGAATGTGAATTATTTTTATTTTAGATAAATCTATATCAGATGTAATATTTTCAAACATACTGAATTGTTCATTTGTTTTCTTACTTGAATTGCTATTATAAACATGAGAATAAATCCCTTCAATTTCTATATTGTTTTTGTTAAGTAAATCAAACACTCTGTTAAATTCTTTTTTACTAGAAACCCCAAGTCTATTCATACCAGTATTTACTTTTATATGTACTTTTAGCCCTTTAAGTTTTTCTATATTTAAAGAATTCAAATACTCCAAACCTGTAATTGAAAGAGTTATATTATATTTTTTAGCAACATATAAATATTTATTATAAACAATTCCTAAGCATAGTATTGGAATATTTTTATATACTTTTCTTATTCTTACAGCCTCATCTAAAGTGGCAACAGCTAGATAATTTGCTCCACCTTTTATTATAGCACCAACAGTCTTTATATCTCCATGCCCATAGCAATCTGCTTTAACTACTCCAAAGTAATATTTATAATTATTATATTTTTTTATAATTTCACAAACATTACTTTCTATATTGCCTAAATTAATTTCTACATAAGTATCTCTATACATTTTTTATATCTCCTATAACAATATTATTATATACTTATATCGTTTTATATACAAGAAAAACGGATAATAAATTAATATTATCTGTTTTAACTTTTTACTGCTTATTATCCTCAAATTCTTTACCAGTATAATCAAGAATTAAGGACAAGAGTTGTAACTTTACTTTTTTCCTTTTTCATCATAAAAATAATGTGATACATTAAAAATTTGGTGTATTCTTACGTTTTCATAAACCTTCCTTGTTCCATCTTCCATCATAGTTTCAACATGCTTTGGCTGCCTCTTCCAATTCATCTCAAATCTTGCATAGTAAATAAACATATATATGCTTCCCAATTATATTATAAAAAATCACATCAAACACTAGTAGCAACAAAATACAAAACAGAATCTCCCACCACATATATAATACCTCCAAAATAGTTATTTTGAATAATTATTTTAAGCTGATATAAAATATCAACATAATGTCGATTCTTGTCAACTATACCATTTTTGTAACTTTTTCAATTAGGGCACAAAAAAGAGCATAAGTGGACTAATCACCTATACTCTTTTAACCCTTTATAATCAATTTTGTTCTATTAGTTATAACAGATACATTATTGGCGCGAACAACGTAGATATTTACAACTTTTTTCACACTTTTAACACTTGAACAATGTAGGTGCTGTCATGAGTGATTACTCGATAGATATTGTTTCCAATGTAAAAGACTTCATTAACAGTGCTGGTATGCCAGGCAATCAGCTTGGGTTGACCATTAACGAACTCCAACTTGAAACACTTACATCTTTCTCCTACAACAGGAACAGTGTGGGCAAGAGCCATAAAAGTTTTGGCTGTATTTTTCGAATTGACATCATCAAACCATAAGGAATTAAAATACCCCTTCACACCCTTCAAGGTGTAATCGGTCTGCCAACCACGATCATTTGCAGAGATAACTTCATACTCTTTGCCAACAACCAGTTCAGTAGGTTCAGAACAACCATAGTAACTCAAAGTTCCACCATTGTAACATACAATCTTTGCCATATTTTTTCCTCCTTGCGTAATAACGCGTTCTTTGTTGTTGTTTGTTTCCTATAGATGAAACGGAGTAAAAACGATTCATCACTTATAATTGTACCATATTTTACATAATATTTCAAGTCGTTTAGATGCTATAACAAGTAATAAGAATCTATACACTACAATATTTTTAAAATTTATATGATTAAACAGATACAACGCCACTTTATTTTGTTCAGTTGCTTCCATTTCCATAAGTTTAGCCATTGCAAGTTTATAATGTATGAAAAATGCAACTTTAATCTTTAGAGTTTTTATTTTTCAATTGTTTAATTTTTTCTTTTTCAAGCTGTTTTAAACTTTTTCCAGGAGTAGGTAAATCTTCTGGCATTGTTCCACCAGCCTATTTAATGGCTTTTCTAACTATTTTTCCAATTTTATTATGAGTATCACAAGCTTTCTTTTCAGTATCTATATTATCTTTTCTTAATTTTTGTTCAGTTTGAGAAATCCTAAATAAATTTGCAATAAGCTCATCACTGCCCATATTGTCTAGAATATCCTCTCTGTATCTTAACCCTTTTCTTTTTGCAATGTCATCAGCAGTTTCTCCATTATATAGGCCTTTATACCCATAGTTATGAAATTTATCAAAGTTTTTTACTCCAGCATTTTTGGCGGTTTGATTAAGTGAATAGTTTCCTTTTTTTGTTAAATTTCTTTGATAAAGTCTTTTTTCGTCTTCTGTTAATGAGCTATATTCTTTTTCGCTAATTTCCTGTTTTCTAGTTTGAACTGCAAAATATGTTTGCGCAAGAGCAACAATTTTTAATCTTGGATTTGCATTTTGAGCTATAAGATAACAAGCATATCTTGTTAATTTATAATCTTTTTGTTCTCTTTTAGCACCAGAACCTATCTCAACCATTTTGTTG
>HF996749.1:8286-8579 GCA_000433335.1 Clostridium sp. CAG:1219
AGATAATTCAGAGTTTTGACAAGCTATCTTTGCTTTTTAATTACTGCATCAAAGTATCTCCAATCTTTATAACTCAAAACTTTCATAAGTTCTCTAGCATACCAAAATTCAATACCATTTTCATCAACATGTTTTATATCTTCAAATGATTTATTATTTTTTTCTATATCATTCAATACTATCATCTCCATTTCATAATATTTTATTATTTATATTTCAAAAGTTATTATAAAACAGTTGTTCGTAAAAGCCAATTATTTTTACATTTTTATACTATTTACAAATTTATATTT
>HF996749.1:8591-8873 GCA_000433335.1 Clostridium sp. CAG:1219
TTATATTTTTTTCAAATATTCTTCTAACTCTGATAATTTTATCTTTTTAGATAAGTTTGAAATATACACATCATTTGAATAATTGAAAACTAAAAAAGTAATACTTTTAATAATCACTTTATGTGGCTCAATATATGTAAGATTAGTTTTTTCTAATTTCCTAATGTTAACATTTATAAAAGTAGGGGTAACTTTAGCAAATTCACATATAAATTCAAGTCTCTGTTTTAGACATTCTTCAAATTGTAATTCTTGTTTAATTATTTTCAATTTATACATCAT
>HF996749.1:8934-13367 GCA_000433335.1 Clostridium sp. CAG:1219
AAAAAATCAACCAGATTTTATTTTCTGATTGATTTTCTAATCAATTTTGTTCTATTAGTTATAACAGATACATTATTGGTGGAAAGGGATGGATTCGAACCATCGTAAGCATAAGCTAACAGATTTACAGTCTGCCTCCTTTAGCCACTCGGACACCTTTCCAAGATTATTTTGTTTCAAGCAAGTATAAAAAAATGGTGGGCCTTCAGAGATTCGAACTCCGGACCATCCGGTTATGAGCCGGGTGCTCTGACCAACTGAGCTAAAGGCCCACTCGCTTGGAACATTTATATTATAATCAATTTACAAAAAAAAGTCAACACTTTTGTAAAAAAACATATAAAAAAATAAAAAATAAAAGAAAACTCTAAACTTAAGTTTAAAATCTTCTTTTAAAGATTATACATTAAATCTAAACAATATTATATCTCCATCTTGAACGACATATTCCTTACCTTCAAGTCTTAGTAGTCCTTTTTCTTTTACACTATTCATTGAGCCATATTTAATCAGATCATCATATGAAACCACTTCCGCTTTAATAAATCCTCTCTCAAAATCACTATGGATCTTTCCTGCCGCCTGTGGAGCCTTTGTACCTTTTTTTATAGTCCACGCTCTTACTTCTTGCTTTCCTGCTGTTAGATATGATATAAGTCCAAGTAATGAATAACTTGCTTTGATTAATTTATCAAGTCCTGATTCATCTATTTTATAGTCTTCCATCAATAATTCTCTGTCTTCATCATCAAGCTGACTTAATTCTTCTTCTATTTTAGCACATAGAGTTATAACTTTAGCATTTTCTCCATTTGCATACTCTTTTACTCTTTTTACTAATTCTTCATTTTCCATATTTTCTATTTGAGATTCACTAACATTCGCCACATATATAACTGGTTTCTCTGTAAGTAAATAACAATCTTTTATTGCCTCTTTCTCATCTTTTTCAAGTTCTAGAGTCCTAACTGGAAAACCTTTTTCTAGATGTTCTTTTACTTTTTCAATAATAGGTGACTGTTCTTTTGCAACCTTATCTCCAGCTTTCAAAAGTTTAGAGAGTCTTTCTTGTTTTTTATTTATTGATTCAATATCTGCAAGTACTAGCTCATAATTTATAGTTTCTATATCAGAAATCGGGTCAACTTTTCCATCTACATGCACTACATTTTCATCTTCAAAACATCTTACTATATGTGCTATGGCATCGGTTTCACGAATATGCGATAAAAATTTATTTCCAAGGCCCTCACCTTTCGAAGCTCCCCTTACAAGTCCTGCAATATCTACAAATTCTATAGTTGCATAAGTTGATTTATCACTATCATACATTTTAGTAAGTACTTCTATTCTTTTATCTGGTACACATACCATTCCAACATTTGGTTCTATTGTACAAAAAGGATAATTTGCACATTCTGCTCCTGCTTTAGTTATTGCATTAAATAAAGTAGATTTTCCAACATTAGGTAATCCAACTATTCCTATTTTCACTATTAACACTTTCCTTTCATAAAAATCAAAATCATAAGCTATTATATACGAAATTTGTCTAAAAATCAATATTTACATGTACAATTCCAAAAAGCCACAAAAACTCTAGATACAATCTAGAGTTTCCATCATCTAAAACATTTCACTTATTTTAGTTACGTCTCCCGCACCTAAAGTTAAAACTATATCGTTAGGTTCCATTATGCTCTTAACATACTTTACAATTTCATTGAAGTCTTTAATATATATTGCATTTACCTTATTTGCTTTTAATTTATCTATTAAGTCACATGATGAAATTGACCCATCATCTATCTCCCTTGCAGGATAAATATCAGGTATTATTACAACATCAGCATCATAAAAAGCAGATGCAAAATCATCTAATAGTTCTTTCGTTCTACTAAAAGTATGCGGTTGAAAAATTGCTATTATTTTATGTGGATGTTTTTGTTTTGCTGCGGCTAATGTAGCTTTTACTTCTGTCGGATGGTGTGAATAGTCATCGTAAACTAGTATATTATTTCCTAAATTATCTTTAAGTTCAAATCTTCTTTTTGCCCCACAAAATTCATTTAGAGTTTTCTTCATTTTTTCAAACTCTATTCCATGAGCATGTGCAGTTGTGATTGCAGCAAGTGCATCATATACATTATGTATTCCCGGAACAGTTAGATAGTAACTGTATGTTTTACCAGTAGCATTATCAGTAACATCAAAAGAGTAAAATCCTTTAACATTACAAGACATATTTTTAGCATATATATTGGCTGTAGGATCACTAAGAGAAAATGTATAAACTGTTACATTCTTTTCTTTTAATTCATCTTTTACATGTTCTAATACATCCATAGAATTAATATCATCTTTATTCATTATTAGATATCCATTTTTCTTTATATTTAAAATAAATTTCTTAAAGGATTCTTTTATCTCTTCTATACCTGAAAAATAATCCAAATGATCTTCATCTATATTAAGAATTGTAGCCGTATGATGTGGAAAATTCAAAAAGCTATCAACATATTCACAAGCTTCCAAAATGAAATACTCTGAGTTTCCTATTCTATAATTTAAGTTATCAAGTTTTTTATGTTTTCCTCCAACTTGAACATTTGGGTCATATCCTGCATCTATAAATATTAGTGATGTCATAGATGTAGTTGTAGTCTTTCCATGAGTACCTGCTATGCAAATTGGTATTTCATAATTTTTTAGAAGCATTCCCAAAAATTTTGCCCTCTCCATTGTAGGAATTCCAAGTGCCTTAGCTTTTACATATTCTGAATCGTGCTGACTTATTGCAGATGTATAAACAACAACATCAGCATCTCTAACTAAATCAGCATTTGATCCAATAAATACATGAATACCATTTTTTTCTAGCATATCAGTCATGTCACCATAACTTCTATCAGATCCTGTAACCTCAAATCCTGCTTTTTTTAACACGACAGCAATTCCGCTCATTGATACACCGCCGATTCCTATCATATGAATTTTTTTTATATTTGATAAATTTTTAAATGTCTTAGACATTTTTTTCACATCCTTTTTAATTTTTATATTATACAAGAAAATACTATAATAGTCAATAAGTAAATATTTTTGTCTAATCATGTCAAAGATTGCAAAAACGCTTGAAAAATAAAGTAAAAAGTTGTATAATCTTAACATAATTGGAGGCAAATATGTTAATTGAAAAAATAGGTATAATAACATTAATGATTTCATTAATATTATATTTATCTTATAGATATATTAAGCGATATGCACCTGAAAATATTGTAATAATTACGCTTTTAATAACTTCACTTACTTTTTATATAAGTTTTGCAATAAAAAATACATTTATACCAATATATGCTCAAATTCTAATATTATTATTTGGAATAATAATACCGTTTATTGCTTCAATGTTGCAACAAAAAAATATAATACTATCAAGAAAGATAATTTACTATAGAATGAAATATTTATTCAGCATAAAAGATTATAAACAAACAATAAGATATATTAATAAATTGGTTTTACTTGAAGGAAGAAATAATGAATATATGTATATACTTGGTCTTTGCTACAAAGCAATTGGTGATTTTATAAATGCAAGAGATTGTTTTTCACTTGCAATTGAATTTAATGAAAAAGACTATAAATCATATTATGAATACGGTCTTATCTTAGATTCTACTAATAAAAAAGAAGCCGCACTACTGATGTTTGACAAAGCAATAAAATGCAAACCTGATTTTTATGAAGCAAAAGAAGCAAAAGGAATTTGCCTAACTAGTCAAGGAAGATTTTTAGAAGCAATTTTCAATTATAGAGAAGCTGTAAAGATGCACCCAGAATCTTATGAAATGTACTACAATATTGGCATGCTTGAACAGGAAGTTCAAAACTATGATAAAGCTGAAGAAGCATTTGAAAAGGTAGAACAAATAAAGCCAGAATTTTCACTTGCAAGTTATAATGTTGGTGAACTTGCTTTTGGAAGAGGAGATTATATAAAAGCTATTGAACATTACAAAAGATCAACATCATCAATTTCATATGGCCCAAAATCATATTATAAAATCTCTCTTTGCTACTGTCTTTTAAAAGAATATGAAAAAGCAATGGGAATATTAGAATATGCAATAGAATTTGATGAGAGCTTTATAAAAAAAGCTTCAATGGAATGCATATTTCTCCCTATGCGAGACATGATAAATGAATATGTAAAACAAAAAGAGGATTTAAAACAAAAACAACTAGATAAAAAGAATTACATGAAAAATAAGATCGTCAAATTCTTTAAGAAAGATGATAATTATTTAGAAAAGTTTAAAATTGCAAAATAGAACTTGCTAAAATATTTTTTTTATGATATACTTGTGTCGTTAATTTTTATAAAGTATTTATATATAAAAATTAAGACAAGTCGATGTGGCGGAATT
>HF996750.1:0-125 GCA_000433335.1 Clostridium sp. CAG:1219
TTTAGTTTTAAAAATTTCAAATCTTTTAAAAATGAAAATTGTTTAGATATGGAAGCAACATCACTAAAAGAACATGAATATAATGTTGCTAAAATTGATAATGGTGAATATTTAAAAGTATCTGC
>HF996750.1:196-3105 GCA_000433335.1 Clostridium sp. CAG:1219
TTTTGATTACATGAAAAAGAGAATATTAGTAAGTGATGATTCTAAAATGAATTCTCCAATAGATGAAGAAAATATTTATAGTTTTATGATAAATAATGCTCCAATTGCTTTAGAAGTAGAAATATTAGCTAAAAACAATAAAATATACAAATATGGCTTTGAAGTGTTAAAAGATAAAATAATTTCAGAGTGGTTATTTGAAAAAAGAGTTAATAAATTCTATTCTATTTTTGAAAGAGAAAATAATAATGTATCAATGAAACCTAACAAGATTTCAGAATTAGTAAATATAGACGAAAGAACGTTATTCTTAAACATATATAGCAAAATAGATAGAAATAATGAAGATTTTAGTAATGTATATGATTGGTTTGTAAACAGCACATATTTAGACTTAGGTAATCCTAATTTTGAAAGATTCATTAATAATAGAGTTTCACTAAAAATTTTGAGTGATGAAAATTATAAAAAAGAACTATTAAAATTTATAAAAACTTTTGATTCTGGAATTGAAGGAATAAAAACTACGCCAGATTCAATAGAAGCTGTTAAAAGTAACAATGGCATTATAGATATTGAAGTTATTCATAGGGGAGAAAATGGAGAATTGAAAGCATTACCATTTTATTTGGAATCCAATGGTACTAGAAAAATGTTTCACTTATTTGATTTCTTTATGGATGCATTAAAAAATGGTATGGTATTATTTGTTGATGAATTAGATGCAAAACTACATCCTTTATTAACGAGATATATTATTAATTTATTCCATAATAGTGATACAAATAAAGGAAATGGACAGTTAATATATTCAACACATGATACAGTAAATTTAAATAAAGAAACATTTAGAAGAGATGAAATATGGTTTGCAGAAAAAGATAAAGATGGAGTTTCAAAGATATACTCTTTGGCTGATTATAAAATTAACGATGTAAAAGTTAGAAATGATGCAACTTACAATAAAGATTATTTATCTGGAAGATATGGTGCTATTCCAGTATTAGAGAATTTTGAGGTAATATAAATGAAAAACAAAATAATAGTGATTATATATTACAGAAATATTTTACTTTTTTGATAAGAAATTGTAAATTTCGACAAAATATTTGCAACGAATATGATATATATCAAAAAAAATGGAGGAAGTAAATGAGTGAAAGATTAGGAGTGGACTTGAAGGTACAGAGGATACTAAAAGGGGTATCACAAGAAAAGATGGTTGAAGATTTAAATATAAGTAGATCTAAGGTGTCAAGTTGGGAAACGGATAGGAGAGAAATGAGTCTATATGATGCTGTAATAATTAGTGATTATTTTGATGTTAGTATGGACAATTTATTTAATAAAAAAGCATTAAATTCAGAACAAGTCTTACAAATAGCAAAACGATACCTCGAAAACGATAAAATATCATTAGAGGAAAAGAAAGAAACCTTAAAAAGGATACTTTATTTTAAAAGTGAAAGAGAGGCAAAAGAAATTATATAAATGATACAATATGACTCAAAAATTTTAAAAAATTGCATTTTTCTAGTCAGATTTTATATAGAATTATTAATTAAAAAAATTTATAATAATAATAACAAGTACTTGAAAAAAATAGAATAATTTAAAGAAAAGAAGGAGAGAAAATGAATGAAGAAAATGTAAAAAACAAAGTGATTATACCATTTCTGAATAGTATTGGCTTTAAAGAAGCCAATTTATCATATGAAGATAGTTTTACAATTAAATTAGGAAAAAACACTGTCAAAAAGAAAGACTATATTTCTGGAAGACTGGATATATTAGTAAAAATAGATAATATACCTTTTTTATTATGGGAAATGAAAAAAGAGGGATTGCAAATTACTGATGAAGAAGTAGGACAAGCAATTTCATATGCAAGATTAACTGAACCAATTACACCATATACAATAGTGTCAAATGGAACAAATACACAAATATATAATACTTTTAATAAGAAATTAATTAATCAAGACGACTTGAATAAAAAATATAATACACCTAATTTTAATGAAACAATTAACTATAGAATGGATGCACTTTCAGAAATTATTTGTTATTCGAAAGATAATCTTATTAGTTTTTTAAAAAACATAAATAACAGGGAATTAGAGAGAGTTAAAGGCAACAAATATATTAAAGAATTATATGTACCAAGAACAGAGATACATGATTTGTTTAATAATTTTTTGGACAATGATAGTAAATTGTTTTTTATTACTGGAGAGTCTGGCATTGGAAAAACTAATACAATGTGTAATTTATTAGAAAACAATATAAATAAATCAATGATACTATTTTATAATGCTTGTTTTATTAGTAATTCTATAATTAATCAAATAATGGATGATTTTAATTTTGGATTTGATGAGCAACTTTTTAATAGGCAATTATTTAATAGAATAAATTTACTAGCTAAAAGAGAGAATAAATATTTCATAATTTGCATCGATGCCATTGACGAATTAGCAATACAAAATCCTCAAATAGAAATAGATAAAATTTTAAATATAGTATCCGAGTATTCAAATATTAAAGTTTGCTTATCATGTAAAGACAGTTTTGTTAAAGATTTTGAAGAAGTTAATGGGATTTCTTCTAAATTAAAAAATATTTCACGAATAGATTCTAGACTAACAGATTTTAATGATAAGGAAAAAGATGAAATAATTCAAAATTATAAAATATATTATGATGTATCAATAAATGAAAATATTATACAAAATATTAAAAATTATTGTAATAATGGTTTTTTGTTTCGCGTGATTTTTGAGACATATAGGGGTAAAACAATAAATGAAGAAATAGAAGATATTTCAATCATAAAAAAGTATATTGAAATAATATCTCAAAATTATAATCTCAATTTTAAGGATTTGATTTTTTCTTTAACCATTTTA
>HF996751.1:0-5769 GCA_000433335.1 Clostridium sp. CAG:1219
CTCACCTATTAAAACACCTTGTTTTTCTAACAAAAAAATGGTATAAGTATATATTAGTAATACCTGATATTATTTTAAATTGTTTAATATTATTTATAAAAAATTTAGTTTGTGGCATCAATTACAAAAAGATACTTTCTAAGCCACAAAGGAGGAAATATGTTTAAATTACATTCAAATTTTAAACCAACAGGAGACCAACCAGAAGCAATTGAAAAGCTCACAAATGGTCTTAAAAATGGTAACAAGTTTGAAACCCTACTTGGTGTAACAGGTTCTGGTAAAACTTTTACCATAGCAAATATAATAGAAAAAGTAAACAAACCTACAATAATTTTAACCCATAATAAAACCTTAGCAGGTCAACTATATTCTGAATTTAAGGAATTTTTCCCAGAAAATGCAGTTGAATACTTTATCTCATATTATGATTATTATCAACCAGAAGCCTATATTGCATCAACTGATACATATATCGAAAAAGATAGCAGTATTAATGATGAGATAGATAAGTTACGCCATAGTGCTACAGCAGCACTGTTCGAGAGAAAAGATGTAATAATTGTAGCATCAGTTTCAGCAATATACTCTTTAGGTTCGCCAGACGATTATACTAATATGGTACTTTCTGTTAGACCAGGCATGAAAAAAAGTATGAAAAATGTTATAGATGAACTAGTATCTTTGCAATATGAAAGAAATGATATAGAATTTACACGTGGCAAATTTAGAGTTCGTGGAGATATACTAGACGTTTTTCCTGTGGCAAATCAAGATGAAGCTGTAAGGCTTGAATTTTTCGGTGATGAAATTGATAGAATATGTATCATAGAACCTATATCTGGTAAGGTAAAATCGGTATCAAAACACGAATTCATATATCCTAAATCTCACTATGTTATTCCTAAAGAAAAAATTGACAGTTCAATTAAAAGAATCAGAGAAGAACTTAATGAAAGAGTAAAATACTTTAAAGATAGAGATAAGTTAGTAGAAGCATATAGAATTGAACAAAGAACAAATTTTGATATAGAAATGTTGCAAGAAACAGGTTTTTGTCAAGGAATAGAAAATTACTCTGCAGTCTTATCAGGAAGAGCCCCAGGTTCTGCTCCATATACATTGTTTGATTATCTAGGAGATGATTTTTTAGTTGTAATCGATGAATCCCATGTTACTATACCGCAAATTAGGGGAATGTATAACGGAGACCGTGCAAGGAAAGAATCACTTGTTGAAAATGGATTTAGACTTCCATCAGCATTTGATAATAGACCTCTTAATTTTAAAGAATGGGAGGGAAAAATAGGTCAGACTATATTTGTCTCTGCTACACCTGGAGAGTATGAAACAAAAAATTCTTCTCTTATTGCAGAACAAGTAATAAGACCAACTGGACTTTTAGATCCAAAAATAGAAGTAAAACCTATCGACTCCCAAATTGAAGATTTAATAAATAATATACATGAATGTACAAAAAATGGTGAAAGAGTACTTGTAACAACTTTAACTAAAAAAATGGCTGAAGAACTTACTAGCTATCTACTTGCAAAAGACATAAAGGTAAGATATATGCATTCTGATATTAAAGCCCTAGAAAGACTTGAGATAATAAAGGATTTGAGACTTGGAAAATTTGATGTTTTGGTTGGAATAAATCTACTACGTGAAGGACTTGATATTCCTGAAGTATCACTAGTAGCTATTTTAGATAGTGACAAAGAAGGTTTTTTAAGAAGTGAAACTTCCCTTATTCAGACTATTGGAAGAGCCGCAAGAAATGCTAACGGAAGGGTCATCATGTATGCCGACGAACTTACAGATTCGATGGAACGTGCAATTTATGAAACGAATAGAAGAAGAAAAATACAAGAAAACTACAACAAAAAGCATAATATAACCCCACAAAGTATTAAAAAGGATATTCGTGAATCTATACAAGCTACATTTAAAGAAGAACAAGAAGAAATCCTTTCTAATAAGAATGAAGAATCATTAGAAGAAACTATAGAAAGACTAACTAAAGAAATGATGGAAAGTGCAAGAAAATACGATTTTGAAAGAGCAGCTGCTCTTCGTGATTTAATAAAGGACTTAAAAGAATAAAAAATTACCCGGAGAAAATCTCTCCGAGTAATTTTTTAAAGTCATATATTCAATTTATATTCCTTTACAACAGATAAAAAAATAATATCCAACTCCCCTATTTTCTCCTTAAAGTTATTTTTATCTATACTAGGAACTATATCTGATACAATGGCATCAAACCTTTCTTTTGCCCTTTTAGAGTTTTCACTACAAATCCGTTTTCCACTCCGAATTTCCATAAAGCTTCCTATCCTATATTTTTTTCTTGCCTCTTTAGCGAAAAAATTTTTTAGAACTTCATTTGTATTTTTTAGAGCATTTGTACTTCTTTTGCTAAGAGCCATAGAATAGTTCTTACCATTTTGCTTTAGATAAACATAAGCGGTTATTCTACCTCCAAAATAGTCTTCTCCTAAAGTTATTTCGCCAAGTTTTGGAATAAGACGTACTACATCCTCAATACGAGAATAGTTTTGTAGCTTAATCTTACGTTCTTCTTCCTTGAATTTGTTTTTTATAAAAAGAGTGTTGATCTTCTCTCTTAAATTAAATACGCTATAATCGAACTGATCACAACATAAAATAAGGAGAACTTTTTTTCCAGAAAAAAGATATTCTTTGTTTAGTGAAAATAATTCCTCCCGAGTAAGATTAACATATAAGGATTCTATACCTTTAGAATACATAACAGGAATCTTTTTTGACCCTATATATATTCCTTTTGAATACATATTTTTCCTTTTATGCTTCTTTGAAGAGTACTTGTTCTTAGCTTTATCGTCAGCACTGCATGACTTATTATCACTTCCAAGAAGTTTTCCCATATAATATATCTCACTTCTAGTACTATTTTCCTCTACAATCTTTCTTACCTCGAATAGTTGCGGAGCTATTTTGAGCATAATGTCAAGACTAACAATGCTTGCCATAGTAATGCAACATATTTGTTTCTTTGAAGAAGAATCTAAATATTCCTCAATATTTTTTGGAATACCAACAATATACTTAGCACTAGATAAGTTTATTACACTCTTTTCATTTATTAGTCTGTAAGGCCCAGTAACAGAAGATGCTTCAAAAAAATTGTCCACAAGACCATAAATACATGAAAGTAAAATATCATCACGCAGATTAGTACTCCCAAAATTTACTACTCCATCTAAAGAGGTGTAAAGTTTGGAAATATATTCCTTTACTCTAAAATAACTTTTGCGTGATACTCTCATCATGTCAAAATCAACATAAGGTAATTTTGATATATAGTTATATACATCAAGTTCTGCAAGCAAATCTGAGGTTGCCTCATCTGTAAAATTGGAATAATTTGAGCACTCTTCCCTTATAAGAAGAGTTCCTACTTCCAATATAGCTACAATCGTTATGACATCATCAACTACTCCGAGTTCATCTGCAGCTATTATCATTCTGGCAAATCTAGACGAAATAGGAATCTTACTCATCTTCTTTCCTATATCAGTTATTTTACCACAATTAAAAGCACCGAGTGATGTTAACATACTTTTAGCTTGTTTTAAAGCCTCCATATTAGGTTTGTGGAAAAAATTAAACAAAGTTACATCGATTCCATTTGCGGCAAACTTTAGTATAATTTGGTCTAGTGCCATACGCTGAATTTCAGGTGCCCGATATTCTTCCCTACGCTCGATAGTTCTTTTGGAACATAATATATATATTCCATCTTTTGTCCTTCCTGCTCTTCCTTTTCGTTGAAGACAATCGGATTTACTTACATCCCTTAAATAAAGACCTTGTATACCGTTTATTGTTTCAATTCTCTTTTCCTTTCCAGAGTCTACAACAGCATCTATATCAGGAATTGTTATTGAAGTTTGGGCCACATTAGTCGAAACTATTATCTTAGGAGAATTATACGATTCAAAACATTTCTGCTGTTCTTCCTCTTCAAGTTCACTATGAAGCGGAAGGATTATTGCCCCCTTTATTTCACATTTTAATCTATATATAGTTTCTTCGATTTCTTTTTTTCCAGCTACAAACGCAAGAACATTTTTTCCCATTCCGTAAAGGGTCAATATATCAGTTACCATATCATATGTCGACGGTTCTTCTGTTACGGTATAACTTTTCCCTTCCACCTTTATAACGTTTGCCCTACCTTCAAAATATTTGCAGATTTCTTCTTCATCCAAAGTTGCACTCATAATAACAACTCTAAAATTGAGTGTATTATCTACAATTTTTTGCTTTATCCAAGCAATAAGCGCCTCGACATTGATATTCCATTCATGAACTTCATCAATTATAAGTACCTTATTTTTCACTTCTTCTCTTGTCGAAAGTTCAAATAGAAGCTGCCATCCATCCGTACAATAAAGTATTTTGGTATCTTTACTATATGACTTTTCAAATGCTGTAGAATATCCCACATAACTTTTGTACTCATCATCTATTAACTCTTTCTGAGAAAGCGCCAAATTCTTAGTTGCAATTCTTCTTGGTTCTGTTACAAAAACTCTATATCCACTCTTACATAAGAATTGTGGAACCATTATAGACTTTCCAGATCCAGTTTGACCTGTTATAATTGTAATAGATTTTTTCATAACAGAGTCTAAAATTTCTTTTTCATAAGCATTAATCGGTAAATCCATTTTCGGTTCCTCCACCTTGTAATCTTAAATAAAAAACAATATTATAAAGAATAATTTTTTTCTTTATTTTACTGTTATTGATACTAGAATTATAACATCGTATACATAAAAAGTCAATTATACTGCCTTTTTGTCAAAAAAAATTTGACATTATTTTTATATCATGATAACATTTTATATGTATATAGAAGAAATGGCACAAATAAATTTATAAGTGCTTATTCCAGATTAAAACTTTAGGAGGTATTTTATGAAAAAGTTTTTCTTTGTTGTTTTTATGGCTATTTTGCTTTTAATGATTGGATGCAACGAAAACAATGCAGGCAGTAACCCAAAATTAATAAACCAGAATTTATTAATTTTAAGAAAGGAGAAAAAAGATGACACATCAGTATTTTACTATATAATGGGATTAGAAGAATCAATAAATGCAAATTCTCAAACAAATGATTTAAGAGATACAAAACTTTACATGCAGTTTGAAGATACGTACAATGGTGAAGAGATTAAAATTCCAATCACAATCACTTGCAATGAAGAAAGTTATACTTTTAAAAGTACTTTATTTCCTGGAAGCACTAATATGACATTTATAGTTTTTACAGACTTTTTAAAATCTTCAAAAGAAGTTACCTGTACGCTTCCAAAATCTGTATATATAGACAGTATCTATGCAGAACTTACAGACGAAGATTACTCTTACTACATAACTTCAAAAGTGGAAGAAAGTAAAACTACCAAATATATTAATAATACTCCAATAGTTAAAGTAGAAAGCACTCAGGAGGAAAATTATAGTACACCCCTGCAAACTACCAAAGAAAATAGTTCCACTTTATCAATTGAAGATATAACTTGGAAAGAAACTTCAATAAATGCTACTGAAATGTTCATAAATATTAATGCTTACTATTCTAAAGAAACTCCATACGATAATTCAAAAGATGTTAATAAATATTTAAAAGATGACGTGGTAAAAGTAACTGCTACTACAGATACAGGATACTATAAAATAATTGGTGGAACCTATATAAAAAAAGACTTTTTG
>HF996751.1:5870-6320 GCA_000433335.1 Clostridium sp. CAG:1219
TTAGCAATCCGAATTTTTAAATTGCACAATTAATCGGTTGGAAGATTTAAACCTGTTTTACTGTTTGCGTCTTTTGGACACCACCATCTTCCATCACTTGCTGGCATACCTAAATCATAGAATGATTTTCCACAATAAATACACGCTATGTAATATCCTTTTTTTGAAGTACTTGCAGTGTGTTTATGTCCAGCTGTACATGTCCATGTTCCACTCCAATGATAGTTTCTTATAACATAGTTTTTATAATTACCACCTTCTGGAATGGCGGTTAATAATTCATCTCCACCAGAAGAATGTGTATGTGAGTTATTAGACCAATGCGCATATAATGTAGTATTTGATTTTACTGTATAAGATTTTCCTGCTCCCCCTACTCTTGTACCTCCACTTGCCGCTGTATACCATCCTTGGAAAGTATAACCACTTTTTGAATTAGGCGCAGGAAGG
>HF996751.1:6348-8636 GCA_000433335.1 Clostridium sp. CAG:1219
TTACAGTAGTAGAAGTAGAATTATATTTTGCTGTTAAAGTACTAGTTACGTTATTACTTGACGAGAATGTATATTCATTTCCAGATATGCTTCCGTAGAAAGTTGCAGATTTAGTCCAACTGTCAAATGTGTATGAGTAAGTTATGGTTTTCGTAGCAGTAGAAGACTTAACACTTCCAGAACCAATTCCATAATTAAATGTTACTTTGTAATCTATAGATGACGTAGTGTTTCCTTTAGTAGCTTCACACTTTAATTTTGTATTATAATTTTGTGTATAAGAAGTACTTGTTTTAATAGTAACCGAGCTGGACGCAGAAGATGGCGACCACACCTTTACACTTCCACCAGCTGGATTTATTGTTAGTGTTGACTTATGTATAGTCCAAGATGCATGAAGAGTCAGACTTCTTTTTGGGGTATATGATGCCCCCCCAGCACCTGCTTTGGTTCCAGATTCTGTGTACCATCCAGCAAATGTATATCCTGTTTTTGTTGGCTTTGGAAGAGTTACACTAGAATATGTTGATGTTTGTGTCTGAGAATATGTTGCTATATAATTTGAAGTTGCCGCCTCCGTCTTTGGAAATGTATAATAGTAATAAGTTGTTCCATTTTCAGTGTCTTTGGTAATTGGGGCTGCTGTTGCTCCTTGCCCAGACCAACTATTAAACGTATATTTAGTAACAGTAGTTTTTGCACTAGATGAAGTTTTAGTCGAGTTTCCTCCTGTAGCACCAGCATAATCATAAGTTACTGTGTAATTTTCTGTATCACTTGCATTCTTTTTTGTAGGAACACTAAGTTTTATCTTACTATCATAGTTTCTAGTATATGACTTTGATGAAGTCACTGTTGTATAACTTGTTGCGTCAGAAGGATTCCATACTTTAACACTTCCACCATTTGGATCTATAGTTAGAGTAGATCTATTTTTACGTAAATATGCTTTCTTTCCATTATCATCTTTTTGAACAGTGTAATTAGTTGGTGTTTTTGTTGCAGTTGTATGCATAGATGAACCATAACTCCCCTCAGAAATTATAACTCCATCATAAAAGTTAAATGCTTTTATACTTCCGCCTTCAATTCCGATGGAAGCCCCTGTTATTGAAGGATTTGTAGTTGAAACACTACCATCATCTTTTCCAAGTGTTAATGTACCGCCTCCTACTGATATACCAGTTCCTCCTGAAGCATCTATTGTACCACCTGTAACAGTTATTGTACCGGTAGATTTGTTATTTATTCCGTATGTCTTTCCATTAAAAGTACCAGCACCTATGCTTATACTTCCTGTTCCTTCATTTTCAACACAAGCATATTTGGTCGCTGTAAATGTTGCTGCACCACTTATAGTAATAGTTCCTGTATCTTTATTTGATATTGCATTTGTGTTTCCTGAAACAGTAAGATTTGGTGCTGTAATATTTACTTTTCCAGGTCCCGTTAAATAAATCCCCTTAGATGCCGTTGAAGTTATACTTATTGTATTATTTCCACTAATAGTTAAAGTTCCATTACTTACATTTTGCACCGCTACTCTTCCTGTAGAAGTATTTCTTATTGTTCCACCCGTTATATTAGTACCACCATTTGTTGTAGTATCTTTCTTATTGGCCATATAAATAGCTGTTCCACAAGTTACTATTGCACCTCCGCTCATATTGAATTGCCCAGTTGTATAAACACCATATTGTAAGTCATTTCCTGAAGAGGTTGAAGTTATTGCACCACCTTTAAGATTGAATGTTCCGCCATTTGCGACAGCGTATGGAGTGGTGGTGTTAGATTCCATATTCGTAGAAGTTACAGTATTTGATACAGTTCCACTACTCATGTTAACAGTTCCTGTATAATCATTCCATATTGCCCTTGTTGTTCCATTTGTCTTATTTGTTATAGTGCATACTGCAATATTTAAAACTCCAACATTATGAACTACATGTGCGTTACTTCCGCTAATTGTTCCACTTCCCTGTATACTTAATGTTCCATTATTTGTTATACCATATGCACCATCAAATGTTATATTCTTACTGTTCATATTAAGTGTTAGTCCTTTTTCTGAGGCAAGAGTTGCAGATTTAGTTTCTGTTGCATTATCTATAACATTTATAGTATTTCCACTTGCGGCATCTGAAAATGCATCATTTAATGTAACATAATATTTACCTGAAGATGCATTTTGATAATAAACCTTTGTCCAATGTGCATATAAAGTAATATCCTCTTCTCCATTATATGAAGTGTATTTTTTTGCATTGCTACCAGTACCATCATACCAT
>HF996752.1:0-5990 GCA_000433335.1 Clostridium sp. CAG:1219
CCTATCGTTTTTCTAAAAGCCCCAAAAAACATATTCTCCCTCCTTTACTTTGATATTAAAATATTATAAAATATTTAGTATATATTATGAATAAAAAAGAAAGATGTGCATATATGGAAGGAAAAATAAAATCAAGATATAAATCACTACACAAAAAAAATATTGAAGAAGTTCTTAACATTTTAGAAGCATACTACAAAGATGCCTCTTGTAGTTTAAATTACAATACACCATATGAACTAGTTATAGCGCTAATTCTTGCGGCTCAATGTACAGATGAAAGAGTTAATAAAATATTACCAATATTTATGTCTCACTTTAAATCTGTCCAAAACGTTGCAAATTCAAATGTAGATGAAATAATACACATAATAAAACCTTGCGGCTATTATAATTCAAAAGCAAGTAGCATATTACAAACTTCTAAAATAATTGTAAATGACTTTAATGGTAACGTGCCAAATACAATGGAAAATTTGCTTAAATTAAAAGGTATTGGTAGAAAATCTGCCAATATTATACTTCAAGAATGTTTCCAAACTGTTGAGGGAATCGCTGTTGATACACATGTCACAAGAATTTCAAGAAAAATAGGACTTTCAAATGGAAAAGTACAATCTAAAATTGAAAAAGAACTAATGAAGAAAATCAACAAAAAATATTATAGCAAGATAAATCATATATTTGTATATCATGGAAGAGCTATATGTATTGCAGGTCATCCAAAATGTAATGAATGTCCAATTAATAATATTTGTATGAAAAATGATTAAAACTAGAGTAAAACAATATATGTTTACTCTAGTTTTTTTAGTTAATTTTCATTGTCATATGAAATTGGAATTTTAATATAAAATGTTGTTCCAATTCCTTTAGTAGTATCAAAATTAATTTCACCATTAAAATTTCCTTTTATTACAGAATATGCAAGATAAAGACCAAGCCCTGTACCTTCTGTTCCTTTTGTCGTAAGCATTGATTTAAATATATGTGATGCTACATTCTCGTCTATTCCCCCTGCAAAATCTATAACTTTTATTACTGCATTATCAACAGGCCCCTTAGTAACTATAATATTAATTTTTCCTCCAGAAGTATCTTTATAGGCTTGTGCTGCATTCATTATAAGGTTAGTTAGTACTTGACCAAGTTTAGCAGGATCGCCCATAATTTCCAAATCGTCTTCTATTTCAACATCTACTTCTGCTTTATATTTTTTAACTTCATGATATGTAATACACTTAATATCATTTACTACACTACTAATTTTAAATCTAATATTTGTATTGCCACCTAAATTTCTTATTTGATTTCTCATACTATTTACTATATTAATTATCTTATCTGAACAATTATCCATAGTTTCTATTATGCTTTTTTCTTCATCTGGTCTTTGAGAGTTAATTCCTTTTAGCATTGTTATTCCCGTTTTTATAGCAGATATAGGGGTATTTATATCGTGTGCTACTCCACCTGCTAGTTCACCTATTGACACTAGTTGTGCTTGTTTTGCTATTATTTCCTGTTTTTCTTCAAGTGCTATCATATCTTTTCTATGTTCTGTTATATCATTTATAAGTAACAATAACCCTAATCTTTGTTTTTCGTCCTTACTCATTATTGCTGTTACAATTATTTCAAAGAATTTCTCATATGTAGTATCATCTTCTATTGGTTCAATATGTACTTCACAACGAGTATTTTTATTTTCAGTATTGCACTCTTTTATCTTTTCTTTAATAATTCTAAAGTTACTATTTTCTTTTCTTTCGAGGATCTCAAAAATATTGTCACCTAATTGCAATTCTAAATATTTATAGACACTTTCTTTATATTCTCTATTTAAATCTACTACTGTGCCATCAAGTGCAACTACAGCAAAAGCATCTGTCATTGTATCTGTGATAGTTTTTAGCGCTATAGGGGTAATATTTAACATTTTATACTTAAATATAGCTATAGCATAACAAATAAGCGTAATAACAAATGTTATTGGAGTTATATATATAGAAATATTTATTATTTTAGTAGTTCCTAAAATATTTACTATAAGTGGCAAAGCACTTCCAACAACCATAAGTATAGTTTGCATAGATAAAAATCCTGATTTTTTTATTGAGATATTTATCATTTTAAATATAAATATTGCAGCCAAAGAGTATGAATATATTGTATTTATGTAAAATACTAAACCATATTCAGTTTCTGAAAAATTTGTTGAATACACTTTATAAAATAAATTATGAAAATCATTAGTCCATAACAATATTAGGCATATTATTGGAACAACGTATAGCAATATATATCTTTTTGGTATTTTTTCCTCTTCATTTTTATATGTATAAGCGAGGTACATAAGTGTAGGAAACAAAGAACATATCCCTATATAAGTTATATAATCAAAATAAATTAATTTAATGTTAAAAATATTTCCAAGTAATTTTTGAAATAATACACCTGAACACCATATAATAAGTTCAACAAACAATGCAGACATTGCTCGCGTTATTTTTTTGCCTTTATATCTATTACTAATAAAAACTATCAACATATATGAAATCAGTATAGATAAACATAAAAATATATCTGTCATCATCTATTTTTTCACCTCTAATTTAATATACCCTATACTTAAAAAATATTCAATATATTTTATTAAATATTCTTCATCAATATCTCTAAATTTAAATCCAACCTTATCCAAATACGCAGTAGTTTTGTCACTCTTAACTAATATATTACTTTTATAATTTAGGGAGAACTCATCATCAAAATCCTGTAATATAGAGTTAAAGATAATTCCTTTATTATCCTTTAGAACTTCTCTTATCTTGTTTGAAAATTCCTCTTTGCTTACAAACTCTATCTTTGAATTAAATTTACTATTCATTATATTAACAAATTCTGGCAAATAGATGTGATTACTATTATATATATGAAATACATTTTCATCACTTGTATTTTCAGCTATCTTGAATGTTGCTAGTGCTGCCTCATCTATTGGCGTAAATTCAAGATAAATGTCTTTTAAATTATCCGGTATTTTACCAACTTCGAATATTGCCTTTATTCTTTCCAAAAATGCATTTTCAGATAAATTTTCCTGAAATTTTAAATCATATCTTCTATTTACAAGGTTTCCATATCTTAAAATTTTAGCATTAAGTCCTTTTTTTATATAATCTAAGACTACACATTCTGCCTTAAATTTAGTTCTTGCATATATATTATCAAGATTTTGCCCAATATATAATGACTCTTCCGTAAAATCTTCTTGCACTACAGACTCATTATTAATTCCAACATCAAAGCCATTACCAGATATACTAAGTGTAGAAGCATGAATCATCTTAACGTTATTTTCATAACAATATTTAGCAATATTCTCAGTAAATTTCACATTTACCTTATCAAAATAAGAAATATCACCGTAATGTTTTACACAAGCTGCCGTATGTACACATAAATCAACATCTGAAGTATTTTGTATTAAATACCAATTTAGGTTACTATCTAAGAGATCTTCATCAAGTACTATTATTCTCTTATCAATTTGCTCTACATATTTTCCATCAAAATAGTAATTAATCTTTTGAATTAGTCTATCCTTTGCTAAAAGCCCATTTTTTCCTCTTATTATAACATATATAATTGAATTAGTATTTAAGATGAATTGTTCTAAGACATGTATTCCCAAAAATCCAGTAGCTCCTGTTATAAGAACATTTTTGTATTTTTCTTTTTTTATTACATTGCTACTTACTATATCAAGTTGACTACTATATTTTCTGTTAAGTTCGAATAAATCATTTCTATTATAAGAAAATTTTCTTACTTTTTTATCTCCATCTAAAAAACTAACAATGTTTTCAATAGTACCACATTTTAGCATATCTGAGTAATTAATATTTATATTTTTTTTCATTAATTCAACTTGAACTTTTATGGCATCAAGAGAATCTACTCCTATTTCAAATATTGGAGTATTTATTCCAAAGTCACTTTTCTCAAGTACTTTTATAAAAGCTTCGTATACTTCTTTTTCTAGCTTAGTACTCGGTAATATTATGCTTTTTTCTTCTAAAACTTTAAACTCATTTTGCTCTACTTTAATGGAATTTATTTTCTTTCTATCCTTTTTATTATTTAGGGTATAAGGTAATTTGTCTAACTTAATAAATGTGCTTGGTATCATATAACTTGGCAATTTATCACTCAATACTTTTTTTAATTCTGTTAGGTCGATTTTTTCTATATAAGGTTTTAATGTATAAAAACATATTAAATGTTTACCTTCTCTACAAGATACTGCAACATCAAGCACATCAGGATTATTTAATATCAAGCTTTCTATTTCCTCAAGTTCTATTCTTTGTCCATTAATTTTAATTTGGTTATCTATTCTATTTAGTATTTCCAAATCGCAATCCAAATTTATAATTGCAACATCCCCAGTCATATAAACCTTTTCATCAGCAAATTTTGTACTAATAAATGATTTTTCGGTTTTTTCAACATTTTTATAATATCCATCAGAAACCGAGTCCCCACTTATTCCAAGTTCACCTCTTACCATCAAAGGAAGAATTCTAAAATGTTTATCCACTACCCACAATTTAGTATTAGAAATTGGAACTCCAGCAGAAATTTTATAACTTTTGGTTAAATCTTTAAACGTAGACCAAATAGTAGTTTCAGTTGGGCCATAAACATTATATATACTAGCTTTAAAGCAACTTTTTATTTTAAAGAATAAATTCTTATCTAAACATTCCCCACCTAATATGATTTTTTCTATACTACTCAATCCCTTTATTGAATCAATTATCAATCTCATCTTAGTAGGCGTAGATTGTATCACATTAACATGTTGACTGTTGCATAATTCTTTTAGTTTTATTCCATTTACACACTCTTCATCATCTGCCAAAACTAAAGTAGATCCATTGGTAAGTGAACCATATAACTCAAGTCCGAAAATATCAAAAGAAATCGTAGTTATGGAAACAAAATTATCCTCATATGTGAGATTTAATTTTTGATTTATTCCTATTAAAAAATTTGTTAAGTTTTTATTTTTTATAATTACCCCTTTTGGAAGTCCTGTGCTACCAGAAGTATATATAAGATAGCAAATATCATCACCAATAGGAGTATACTCAAACTTATTAGAAAAAAATTTTTCATACTTTACTTCTTCCAAATTTAATGTATCATAGTTTACTTTTTCATCTACATTTGATATTACTTTGCTACACTCACTATTTTCCAAAATATATTCTATTCTATCTTTTGGATACCTTGCATCTATAGGAATATATGCGACTCCCATTTTTAGACATGCAAGCATTGACACCACTACTCTCTCATCTCTTTTTAGCATTAATCCTACTTTATCTTTAGGTTTTATTCCATTTTTGCTAAAACAATTAGCCATTCTATTAGACATCTCATCTAACTCTTTGTATGTGTATTTTTTATCTCCATATACGAGTGCTGTCTTATCTGCACGCATACATACTTGCTCTAAAAACATGTCAACTACTGTTCTATTGCTATCATACTTATTTTCAGTTTTATTCAATATATTGTATATTATATCTTTTTCTTTATTACTTATAATTTCTATTTCTTCTATAGAGGCATCCTTATTTTTCATAAACTCTTTTATTATAGTAATTATTCTTAGATTAATGTACTCTATCTCTTTTTTATCAAATTTTGATACTAAATAGTCATAGTTTATAGTTAAAATTCCTGTCTTATCCATATCAACTACATGAATTTGAATTTCATCACTTAACTCCCCTGAAAATAACCAATCCGTAGAATACTTCTCTTCCATACCTTTTTTATCTATTCTAGCATTTTGGTATGAAAATACTATTTTATATAAGTTGTTTTTAATATCAGAATTTTTATGAATGTAATCTAAAGTTTTTAAATATGGATACTTTTGATGTCTAAACACTTCAAAGCTTGTGCTTGAT
>HF996752.1:6018-16360 GCA_000433335.1 Clostridium sp. CAG:1219
TGCAAGCTCTAATATCTTCATACCCTCATCAATTTTTATTCTAAAAGGAAGGGTTGAGACAAACATTCCAAGAATTTGTTTTTCTTTAAAATTGCTTCTATTTAAAGTTGGCGTTCCAAAAATTATATCTGATTTACCAAGTATTCTATATGTATACACATAAAGAGCTGTCATAAATAGTACATATTGAGATATTTTATTTTCTTTGCAAAAGTCGCATATTTCTTGATTTAGTTTTTCATCCAATGTAAAAGAATATCTTCTGGCTTCATAATTATTGTCAGTCTCATCACTTTCTTTATATGATACAACTTCACTATAGTCTTTTAAATATTCTCTCCAGAATTCTTCATCTTTTATAAACTTTTCACTTAAAAAGTAGTTTTGTTCTTCTTTAGTATACTCGATATAACTAGGAGTTTTAATTTCATCTACTCCTTCATATAAAGATATAAACTGTTCAGCAAGTTTTGAAAAAGACCACGCATCTGCAATTACATGATGCATACTTACTAATATTTTCGCACTCTTTTCTGAAGTTTTTATAATTTCAAATCTATATAAATTAGTAGAATTATATCTTATTTCCTCACTGAAGAAATTTTTCTCCTCTTCTTTTATTTTTAATTCGTTATGCTCTTCTATTAGTTCAACATTAAATTTTTCAAATCCAAGCACACTTTGAAATGTCCTTAGCGAATCATCTTCTTCAATAGTGATTCTTAAAGAATCATTTCTTTTTACTATTTCATTTATACAAAAATTAGCTTTTTCATAATCAAAATCATCTTTTACACTTATAATCCCATGTATATTATTTGAGTGTCCTCTTCCAGTTACTTTCTCTGTCATTACTATGTTCATCTGATTTGGATTTAATGATAATTTTTCTAAACTCTGTTTCATATATACACCGTCCATAATATATTTTTAGTATATCAAATACGACAAAAATATTCAATATTTTTAAATCAAATAAAGAAAAAGAGTGACTTTTTTCATCACCCTTCCATTTCGTATAAAATTATAGTACAAGTTGAGATTGCAGCAGTTTCTGCTCTTAAAATTCTAGTTGAAATACTCACTTGCTCTGTATTTTTTAAGCTTGTTATAATTTCTGCCTCTTTTTCCATAAACCCACCCTCAGGTCCAATAATACAAGAAATTTTCATTTTAGAATCACATTTTTCTCTTAACACTTCTTTTAAGCTATTATGACTCTTTTCATAAGCAAATATATTTGTATCGTAATTTTTCAATTGTTTTATCATTTCATCAAATGTTAAAATGTTTTCAATATTTACATTATCTGTTCTACCACATTGCTTACATGCCTCATCTACTATTTTAGAAAATTTTTGTAATTTTTTTGGGTAGTCTTTTTTATCTAGTTTTACTACTACATTCTTTGAAAAAAATGGAACTATCTGTTTTACGCCAAGTTCAACAGCCTTTTGAATAACAAAATCCATTTTTTCACCTTTAAGATATGCAATAAATAAGGTTAAATCAGCCTTTGCCTCTCCAAAAGATTTAGCATCCTCTTTTATTTTTACCTTTACAAAATCTTTTTTTATATCTAGTATCTCACAAATATATTTATTTATAATTATATTATCCCCAATTTTATGTCTAAGTACATTTATATGATGTGCTTCAGTGCCGCAAATAACACACACATTATCGCTTTCTTTTTTTATATCATTACTTTCTACTATAAATCTTCTTGCCATTATTCCTCCAAAAAAATTCTAAAAAAATAATATCATAAATTTATCTTTATTTCAAGACATAAAAAGAGGTGAAACCAAAATAGTTTCACCAAAAAAAGTTATTCCCTTACTCCAGCAAACGAAAAAGAAAACACATTATTTTTGTCGCCACATGAAATTATATAGGCTGATGTATCACCTAAAATCATCTCGGAAAGTTCATTAACTGTACTTATCAATGAATCAAAGCTATTTACTTCATATTCTCGGTCAATTCCAAGATCATTTGAAAATAAAACTATATACTGACAATTTTTCAAATCAACTTTTCCTTCTGATTCTTCTTTAAATTTCATCTGAAAATTATTTAAAAAACTTTCCTGAAAATTTTCATCGCTACCTTCGTAATCCAATTCAATGGAATCTAATAAAATTTTATTCTTCTTTGCTTTCTCTATTACCCGCCACATATTGGCAAAAATACGTTCAGTTTTCATTTATGAAAACTCCTTTCTTATAAAATTACAATTTAATTATACCACTTTTCTAATCAATTGTCAATTTTACATAATTTTTGAAAAAAAGATGTTAGATTGTATCCTAACATCTTTACTTATATATTATCTACCAAACAGGCCTCTTTTTTTTACATTTACCTCTTCGCCCATCTCAACTGCAAATTGCTTCAAAATTTCTCTTTGTTTATCGTTTAATCTTTTTGGAATATCAACATCGACAGTAAATTCAAGATTTCCTCTTTGTGTACTATGTATTCCTTTAATACCCTTATCTCTAATCTTAAATTTAGTACCATTTTGAGTTCCTTCTGGTATTTGATATTCAATATCTCCTTCAAGTGTTGGTATTTTTATTTTTCCACCTATTACTAGTATAGTATAAGGCACCTTCACCTCACACATTATATCCATACCTTTTCTTGTAAATATCTTATGTGGAGATACATTAACAACTATAAATAAGTCACCATTTTCTCCACCATGGCTTCCAACATCGCCTTCTTTACTTATACAAATAGCCTGGCCATTATCTATACCTGCTGGTATATTAATTTCAATTCTTTTATTTTTTCTTAGACTACCCTTTCCATAACATTTCTCACATGGTGTATTTATAACCTCACCAGTACCACTACATTTATCACAAGTTTTTACACTAGAGAAAGTCCCCATTATCGTATTTTGAGTAAATTTAATTTTTCCTTTTCCGTTACACTTATCACACTTAACTTTTGAAGTTCCTGGTTTTGCACCACTTCCGTTACATACATCACACTTTTCATTTTTGGTAATACTTATCTCTTTTTTTGCACCAAAAGCAGCCTCTTCAAATGTAATATTCATGTTATATCTAAGATCTGCACCCTTAGTAGGTCCTTGTTTTTTATTACCTGAAAATCCGCCAAAGCCACCACCAAAAACACTTCCTAAAATATCATCTAGATCTATGTCTATGCCAGATGCTCCGCCAAAGCCTGAAAAGTCAAATCCGCCAAAGCCACCATAGCCACCTGCTCCATTAAATCCAGCCTGTTCAAAGTTTGATCCAAATCTATCATACTGTGCTCTCTTAGTTTTATCCGAAAGCACACTATAAGCTTCATTTACCTCTTTAAATTTTGCTTCTGCTTCTGCTTTATTTCCACCGACATTAGCATCTGGATGATATTTTTTAGCAAGTTTTCTAAAAGCACTTTTAATCTCATCTTCGGTTGCATTTTTTGAAACACCAAGCACTTCATAGTAATCTTTAGACTCTGCCACTTGTTTTTCCCCCTATAAAATTTTATATTAAATTAAGGGCAGTAAATACATTTCCACCCTTAATTTTAATATTTAAATGTTATTTATTTTCTCCTTCGTCTTCAACTTTATAATCAGCATCATGTACTACATTATCATTTGCATTTCCAGCTGAAGCGTCTGCAGCACCTTCTCCTTGTGGAGCTGCTTGTTTATATAATTTTTCTGAAATTTCATAAAATACTTGTGTTAGTTTTTCAGATGCAGCTTTTATTGCATCATTATCTGTACCTTCAAGAGCTTTCTTTACATTTTCAACTTCAGCTTCTACTTTAGCTTTTTCTTCGTCTGAAATTTTTCCTTCAAGTTCTTTTAGAGTTTTTTCAGTATTATATACAAGTGAATCAGCATTATTTCTAATTTCAACTTCTTCTTTTTTCTTCTTATCTTCAGCAGCATGTGCCTCAGCTTCTTTTACTGCGTTTTGAATTTCTTCTTCAGTTAAGTTTGTACTTGCAGTAATAGCAATTTTTTGTTCATTATTAGTTGCTAAATCTTTTGCACTAACATGTACTATACCATTTGCATCTATATCAAATGTTACTTCAATTTGTGGTACTCCACGTGGAGCTGGTGGAAGTCCTGTAAGAGAAAATCTACCAAGAGTTTTGTTATAAGATGCTATTTCTCTTTCACCTTGTAATACATGTACTTCAACTGATGTTTGACCATCTGCTGCTGTACTAAATATTTGAGATTTTTTAGTTGGTATTGTTGTATTTCTATCAATTAATTTTGTAAACACGCCACCGTAAGTTTCAATACCAAGTGAAAGTGGAGTTACATCAAGTAATACTAAATCTTTAACTTCTCCTGTTAATACACCACCTTGAATTGCTGCACCAACTGCAACACATTCATCTGGGTTAATTCCCTTATATGGTTCTTTTCCTGTAATTCTTTTTACTGTTTCTTGTACAAGTGGAACACGAGTTGAACCACCAACAAGCAAAACTTTATCAATTTTATCAAATGTAAGGCCAGAATCTTTCATAGCTTGATTTACTGGTTCTACTGTAGATTCTACAAGATCTGATATTAACTCTTCAAATTTAGAACGTGTTAGAGTAATATCTAAATGTTTTGGACCTGTTGAATCAGCAGTGATAAATGGTAAGTTAATTTGTGCTTGCATTACACCAGAAAGTTCTATTTTAGCTTTTTCTGCTGCCTCTTTAAGTCTTTGCATTGCCATATTGTCTGTTGAAAGATCAATTCCATTTTCTTTTTTGAATTCTGCAATTAAGAAATCAATAATTCTTTTATCGAAATCATCACCACCTAGTCTATTATTACCAGATGTAGCCATAACTTCAAATACACCATCTGCAATATCTAGTATAGATACATCAAAAGTACCACCACCAAGGTCATAAACCATAATTTTTTGTTCTGCATCTTTATCAAATCCATGTGCTAGAGATGCTGCTGTTGGTTCATTTATAATTCTTAGTACTTCAAGACCAGCTATTCTTCCTGCATCCTTTGTTGCTTGTCTTTGTGAATCACTAAAGTAAGCTGGAACAGTTATAACAGCTTGTGTTACTTTAGTTCCTAAATAATTTTCTGCATCTGTTTTTAGTTTTTGAAGAATCATAGCAGATATTTCTTGTGGTGTATACTCCTTATCATCTATTTTAACTTTTTTGTCTGTACCCATATCTCTTTTTATAGACATAACAGTTCTATCATGATTTGTTACTGCCTGTCTTTTTGCTACTTGACCTACAAGTCTTTCACCATTTTTTGCAAAAGCAACTATTGATGGAGTTGTTCTTGCACCTTCTGCATTAGGAATAACAATTGGTTCGCCATTTTCTATAACTGCAACACATGAGTTAGTTGTTCCTAAATCAATACCTATAACTTTTGACATAATATTACCCCCTAAAAAAACAAAGTTATTACAATATATATTATATACCTAAAAAATAATATTAAACTATTTTCAGATAATAACAGCAAATTTAATAAATAGTAATTAATTAGCTACCTTAACCATAGTATGCCTTATTACTTTATCTTGATATTTATATCCACGTCTTAATACTTCAACTATTTCTTTTTCACCATAGTTTTCATCTTCAACGTGCATTACAGCCTCGTGTAACTCTGGATTAAATGTTTTACCTTCAGCTTCAATTTCCTCAAGTCCAAGTTTTTTTAATGTATCTTCAAATTGAGATTTTATCATCTCTATTCCATTTTTAAATGTTTCGTCCTCGCATTTATTTGAAAGTGCTTGATTAAAATTATCAAGTACAGGTAATAAATCAGAAAGGACATCACACACAACTGAGCCATACATTAAATTCTTTTCTTTTAACATTCTTTTTTTGAAGTTATCAAATTCAGCCATATTTCTTTTTAGACTATCAAAGTATTCATCTGCTTTCTCTTTTTGAAGTTTTAAATCATCGTTTAGTTTTGCTATGTATTCATCTTTATTAATAATCTCTGCATCACTTCCCGTATCTTCCTTTATCTCCTCAATTTCTTCCTTAATTTCTTCAATTTCATCTTTTTTTTCCATCTTCTTCCTCCTTAGATTTTTTTTCAAAAAAGCCCTTACATTTTTCGTTTATATATTTTAAAATTGAAACTGTTCTAGAATAATCTATACGCTTTGGACTAATAACTGAAATGCTCCCCTTTTTACCTTTATCATCTTCAATATTTAAAGAAATTATTGAATAATCTTTAAGTAAAACTTCACTATTTTCTGAGCCTATCACAATTCCCAACTTTTCACTGTCTATTTTTTCCACAATATTTTGTATTATATCTTTTGTAGATAGCATATTAACAAAGTTCTTAGCTCTATCGACATCCGAAAACTCTGGAAGCTCAAGTATAGATTCTACACCAGAATTCAACTTCTTGTTTTCTTTAGAAAATTCGTATTTTATACTATCACAAATTTCAGTTAAAACACTACCGAATCTTTTTAATTCCTTTGATATCACTTCATTTAATGCAACTTGCAATTTTTCAAATGGAGTGCCTCGTAAATTTTGATCCAAATGGTTTGTAAGCTCATCTATTATCTCCTCTGGAACCTCATCTGTGAGTTTTGCAAAACAATCCTTTACTGTTCCATTTTTTGAAAGTATAACTACAAGTAAAAGTTTATCAGAAATTTTTAAAACTTTAATGTGTTCTAAAACATCTTTATTTTTTTCCAGTGATAATACAGTTGGTCTTAAAAGAAGTTTTGATATAACACCTGCAGCTTCTTGTAAAAGTTTTTCAGTATCTCCATATCCTGATATATTATTATCTATATAATTCATATCTACCATAGATAACTGATTCTCTTTCATAAGATTATCTACATAATATCTATAACCTTTTGTAGATGGTATTCTTCCAGCAGAAACATGTGGTTGTTCAAGATATCCTTCATTTTCCAGTATTTTCATTTCATTTCTAATTGTAGCAGAACTGTATTCTAAATTATGTTTATCTACGATTGTTTTAGAACCAACTGGTTCTGCTGATAAAATATAATCTTCAACTACTGAATAAAGTATTTTTTTCTTTCTTTCATCTAATTCCATTTTATCACCTTTAGCACTTCAAATGTTCGAGTGCTAATTTCGATATATATAATACATCCATTAAATTAAATTGTCAATAGTTTTTTGCTATATTTTATAAAAAAATAAAAAATCTCCCAAAAATTGAGAGACTTTTTTAAAATTAAAGAAGTTTTTCATACTCCTCTTTAGTTTTTGTATCATCTATTTCAATATTGATACCTTTTTCTTTCATGAAAAAAACTAATTTAGCAGTTGATACAGGGGACATATTACGAATTCTAATGATATCGGAACTACGTGCTCCATTTAAATTAGAGAGCCATTTATATGTAGAAATCAGTTGTTTTACCTTAAGTCCTGGCCATTTTCTTTTAAATTCAACCATTAGGGGATTTTCCTTATCTTGTAAATCCTCATTTACATTAGAAAGTGATACTAACTTATAAGTACCAATTTCCAGATCAAGACCACTCGGGTACGAAACATAACCATTTTGACATTTTATCATTATATCTCTTTGAGGTAAGACACTGCCTATATCATTCCTATTTTTAATTAATACCAACCGGTACACCCCGTCTTCTAGTTTCACTGCTCTTGGAAACATAAAACAATTTTCTGTCACTTTAATTACAAAATTATCCATTTCCTTCTCCTTTTAATTATTAGTGCTTAATTTTTGATATAAACTCTTAAAAGAGATTAAATAAATTAACTGGTATGATTATACCATGCGCAATGCATTATGTCAACATCGCAATCAAACTTATGAAAAAGATCAGGATTTTCAACCCTGACCTTCCTTAAAAAAATTGAGACACTCTTCAATATTGTAAAAAGAATAACTTGGCTTGCCAAAAATTCTCACAAAGAAACTTCTTCCTATATATATAGATTTTATTTTAAGAAGTTTTGCTACTAAGATGTCATCTGACAAATTATTACCAATCATATATGGTATATTTCTATGTTTGACAAGTTCCTTTATATACTTCTTTTTGGAACTAGTGTATTTAACCCTAAGATTCCTACATGCTATTCCTCTTGTAAAGGAATTATTAGAAAGTACAATTACCTTGGTTGTCTTTGAGATTTCCTCAAGCAGGTCTATAACATTTCTTAAGCTAGAACACGAATAAAAGAAGTACCTTCTTTTATACTCGCAAAGGTTATAGGAAAATTTTGTAGCAGAGATAAACGAATAAACTAAAATTCTAAGTTTCAAAAGAAGCATTGAATTTCTTATTATATCTTTCTCATTAACCCACCACAGAATTTTATCTAAAAACTTCACAAGTGAAGAATTGTTAAAAAGTTCGAAGATTATTTTCGAATCTATCTCTTTAAAATTTGAAATTGTCCCGTCAAAGTCAAAGACTAAAATTTCCCGTCTCTTATTTTGGATATCTTTCATATAAGAAAATCTCCCTCATAATTTTTTTAATTAATTATACCATTATTTTTGCAATATTTCAAGTATGAGTATATAAACTCATCTATTCTACCATCCATAACAGCCTGTATATTTCCCACCTCATAAGATGTTCTATGATCTTTTACTAATGTATATGGACAAAATACATATGATCTAATTTGACTTCCCCAAGCATTATCTACTACTTTTCCTTTTATCTTTTCAATTTCTTTTTTATGTTCCTGGATTTTCATTAAATATAGCTTTGCTTTTAACATTTTCATTGCATTTTCTCTATTTTGGAGTTGTGATCTTTCTGTTTGACACGACACAACAATTCCTGTCGGAATATGTTTTAGTCTTACAGCAGAAGATGTTTTATTTACATGTTGCCCTCCAGCTCCACTGGCCCTATATACATCCATTTCTATATCTTCTTGTCTTATATTTAAATCAACGTCCTCTGATACTTCTGGTAATACTTCAACAGCTGCAAATGATGTATGTCGTCTTGAATTTGCGTCAAATGGAGAAATCCTTACAAGTCTATGAACACCGTGTTCAGACTTTAAATAACCATACGCATTTACTCCCCTAATTGCAAATGAGACACTTTTAACTCCAGCATCCTCGGCTTGCTCTATATCTAGTACTTCAAGCTCAAAATCAGTTTTAGCAGACCATTTTACGTACATTCTATAGAGCATATCAGCCCAATCTTGAGATTCAGTTCCCCCTGCACCAGGATGTATAGATATAATTGCATTATTTTTATCATAGCCTTCAGAAAGTAAAGTATCAATTTCAAGAGCCTCTACCTTTTCTTCTAGATATTTAGAAAGTTTTTCAGCTTCCTTAATACTTTCTTCGTCCATGCATTCAGATATAAGCTCTATATAGCAACTTAAATCATTTAGTTTTTCTTTTAATTTTTCAATCTTTTGTACTTCATAAGAAATCTCCTTCATTTTCTGCAAAATATGTGCTGAATCTTCCCTACTATAAAAATTTTGCGTGCATGATGTCTCTTCGAGTTTTTTTAAATTTTCTTTTTTTTCATCTATTTTTAATGCAGCATAAATTATATCTATTTTCTTTGAGGTTTTGTCTCTAAATTGTTTTAAACTATCTATTTCCATAATTTACATAACTCCATATTTTATCTATATTACAAGTATTATCCGGATAATACTCAAACTCTAAATATTCATCCTTCGTTGGATGATAAAAGGACAAATAATACGAAAATAAAGCTATATTATGTCCTTTTTTGTTAACGTCTAATCCATATTTTATATCCCCATACAATGGATGCCCTATATTAGAAAATTGTGCCCTTATTTGATGATGTCTCCCTGTTTCTAAATTAACATCCACTAATGTATATTGTTTTTCTCTATATTCAAAATTTTTCAAAACTTTGTATGTTAAAATTGCCTCTTTAGCTCCTCTTGTCTCTTTTTCTACTACCTTTGAAATATTGTTTTTAGAATCTTTTACAAGCATATTTACAAGTTTATGTTGCCCTTCATCTTTTTTTATAGTTCCATTTAATATTGCTAAATATTTTTTAGTCACATTTTTTTGCCTAATATACTCAGATATTCTAGAAGCTGCCTTAGAAGTTTTGGCAAATACCATTACACCGCTTACCATCCTATCTAGTCTGTGAAGAAGACCTAAATATACATTCCCTGGTTTATTATATTTTTCTTTAAGATATTGTTTTATTATGTTTAACATATCAATATCATTTGAATCATCTGCCTGGGTTGGAATTCCAGCTGGTTTTACCACTACTATTATATGATTATCTTCATATAAAATTTTAAGATCTTTATAATCCATCTTTTT
>HF996752.1:16384-20559 GCA_000433335.1 Clostridium sp. CAG:1219
TTCCTTTTATAGAAAAAAACCCCACAATTTCTTGTGGAGTAAAAATTACTTAGTTTCTTCTTTTTTATCTTTAATTTCTACTACTTGTTTTTTGTCGTAGTATCCACATACAGGACATACAACGTGTGGAAGAACTAATTCTCCACAATTAGAACATGGAATTAAATTCATGCTATCAAGTTTCCAAGTAGAACGTTTTGTATGTGTTCTTTGTTTTGACCATCTTCTTTTTGGTTGTGCCATTTTATTTCCCTCCTTAAAAGTAATATACTAATATGTAAAACATATATATTTACCTTATCTTCATAGTTACTAATTTATTATATACTACAACTTCAATATTGTCAAGATTATGAAATAAACTTGTACAATTTTAACTAAATTTTAAAATAAAAATAAAAACTTCCTCACGAAGTCTTCTAAGTTTTGGCAGGGGCACTAGGAGTTGAACCCAGCTCTGGAGTTTTGGAGACTCTTATTCTACCGATGAACTATGCCCCTATATTACAATAATTATATTGTAACATTTTTTATTTTTTTTTGCAACACTTTTTAATAAAGTTTTATTAATTTAAATCCCGTATAATCGCATGACACCATTTTATATTCTATATTTGAAATAATTCCCTCTTTTACTAACATATGCCCATAACCATGCAAATGTCCATATATACACATTTTAACATTATATTCTTCCATTATTTTTTTGAAATTACCGCAAAATGGTGGAAAGTGCATTGCAACAAGTATATCTTTATTCTCTACATTTATTTTTTTACCATATTCTAAAGATAACTTTAATCTTCCTTCTTCACGCATTATAATCTTTTTATCTTCTTCCTTGCTTGTATTTTCTGTCTTGTCCCATCCTCTTGTACCACAAAGTATTACGTTCCCTAAATCATATGCATTATTATGAAGAATTTGAATAGAATTTAAACCATTTTCTTCAAAAAATTTTTCAACTTTAGTTTTCGTATTGAAGTAATAATCATGGTTTCCTCTAAGCATTATTTTTTTTCCTGGTAAGTTATCTATGAATCTAAAGTCTTCTAACGCTTCATTTAGTGTCATTCCCCAAGATATATCCCCTGGAATTATAACAATGTCATCATTATTTACTTTCTCTTTCCAATCTTTTTTTATTTTATCTTCATACCCATCCCATATTTTTCCAAATATGTTCATAGGTTTATCTACTCCAAATGATAAATGTAAATCTGATATGGCATATATTGACATTAATTTCCCCCTAACTATTCATCTATTTTTAAATTTGCTATTGCATTTAAATCAAGTTTATCTATAATATCATATTTTTTTCCAGAAATAAAATTATAATAAGCTGCTGCACCAATCATGGCAGCGTTATCAGTACAATATTTAAGATCTGGCAAATAAACCTCAAAGCCATTTTTTTCTGCTTCACTTTTTAAAATTTCTCTTAATTTTAAATTAGCAGAAACTCCTCCAGCCAAAGCAATTTTATTTATGTTTTTATCTTTCATTACCCTAATAGTAGTGCTAACTAGTTCTTCACACACTGTATTTTCAAAGGAAGCTGCTAAATCTTCCTTTATTAATTTTTCTCCCTCTTTATGAGCGATATTTATAACAGCCGTTTTTATTCCACTAAAACTAAAGTCATAATTCTCAAATTTTGTCTTTGGTAATTTATAAGAAGGTTTTCCAAGTTTTGCAAGTTTGCTTACTTCAGGTCCACCAGGGTATTTTAATCCAAGGGTTCTTGCGACTTTATCAAAAGCTTCACCAACAGCATCATCACGGGTCTTTCCAAGAATTTCAAACTCGGTATAATCTTTTACATATATTAAGTGTGTATGTCCACCAGAAACCACTAAACTTAAGAATTCAGGTTCAAGTTCTTTATATGTCAAATAATTTGCAGCTATATGTCCTGCTATGTGATGTGTTGGAACTATTGGAATATTAAGTGCATATGCAAGTGCTTTAGCGTATGAAACACCTACAAGTAGCGCTCCAATAAGTCCTGGTCCATATGTAACTCCAATATATTCAAGATCACTAAAATTTATACCAGCTTTTTTGATTGCTTCTTCTACCACATATGAAATATTTGATATATGCTCTCTTGAAGCAATTTCTGGTACAACACCGCCGTAGTTTTTGTGTATTTCAATTTGAGTTGAAACAATATTTGATAAAACTTCTCTTCCATCTCTTAAAATTGCTACTGAAGTTTCATCACAACTTGTTTCAATTGTTAATCCAATCATTATTCATTTCTCCTTTTTAAAGCAAGATAAACCATCCTATAAGTTTCATAATAAAACCATATAAAGGTGATATAATTAAACTTCCAAGGTTACTTATTAAAAATATTAATATAATATAAAAAGAATATCTCTCTAAAGTGTACATTATTCCTTTAAATTTTGAAGGTAAAAAGTAAAATAACACTTTTGAACCATCAAATGGAGGAAGTGGTATCATATTAAAGATAGCAAATACAACATTAAACGATATAGCATAATACATCATTGTATATATAGAATTTGATATACTAACATTTAAATTATATAGTGAGAATAAGTTAGTCATATACATAATTTTAAATAAAATTGTAAAAATTAGAGCAAGTACAAGATTAGAAAGCGGCCCTGCAAGCGCAACTAACATATTATCTCTTTTTTTATTTTTAAAGTTTCTATCATCAATCATTACTGGTTTTCCCCAGCCAAATCCAAGTAAAGCTATACATATAAAACCAAATATATCAATATGTGCAAAAGGTTGAAGTGTAAGTCTTCCCATTGCCTTTTGTGATTTATCTCCTAGTTTATATGCACACATAGCATGAGAATACTCGTGTACAGATAACGAAATTAAAAGGGCTGGTAAACTATATAAAAATAATATTAATCCTTCACGTGTAAAAATATCTAACAAAAAATCAACTCCTAAAAAATTATATAATATTTCCTAATACTTCAAGTATTATTCCAAATAAAACACTAATTGTAAAAGTTCCCAGTATAATTTTTATATTTTCTTTCATATTTTTATTTTCTTTTAATAAAACTATCATTCCTACTCCAGCACCTACACTAAGTCCAGATATCACAGATGCAAAACTTATTGTCCCATCAATATAAAGTTCTGTCAATAAAATTGAAGCTGCACAATTTGGAATTATTCCAATAAGTCCTGCAACAACTGGTTGTAATATATTTCCAGTCAATAATAATTTTGAAAGATTTTCTTCACCTATTAATTCTATAATTCCATTTAAAACAAAAGAAAATATAAAAATAAATAAAAATACACTCATTGTATGTTTTATAGCAGAAACAAATAAATTTTCTTTTTCACAGTTACAATGTTCACACATTTCATGTATATGCTCTTCAGACTCGCTCTGAATTTCATTTATTTTTTGCTTTTTTGCAATTACAAAATCTATAAAAAGTCCAACTAATATGGCAAAACATACTTTCACTAAAACAAGTGGAATTATTTTAGAAATACTTGATGGGTTTGAAAGTAATACAGGTATTGCCTCATCGGACGTAGAAATAAATACCGCAACCAAAGTACCAACAGTTATTATTCTGCCCGCATAAAGCGTTGATGCAGTAACAGAAAATCCACATTGAGGAAATACTCCAAATATTGCCCCTATAATACTTCCCATTTTTCCCGACTTTGATAATGAATTTTTTATTTTACTTGAAGCTTTATGCTCAATAAATTCAATTATCAAATATGATATAAATAAAAACGGTAAAATCCCTATACTATCAAGTACTGTATGCTTTAATGTATGCAATAATATTTCCATTTTATCCTCCTAACCATTTAAACTTTTCTTTAGAATTATATTATGTTTTTTAAAAAAAGTCAATTTTTTTAGAAAAGTTATTGACAAGAAGCAAAAAAAATGTTATCATATTTGTTGTCACTTTTTGTGTTTAAATATAAATGATTAATTATATTTGTTTTTCTAGCCTTTATGGCTATTTATATAGAAAATATATGTTGCTGATACGAAACAATAGTTTTGTAAATTGAGCCTAGTCGGCTTACAGCAACTCCATGTATGTCCGTAAGGCATACTTACCTCTCTTATATTTTTTCATTCTTTTTTTGACCCCCTAGCAAAAAAAGAAGGGAACGCTCTTTAAAAAAGGGGC
>HF996753.1 GCA_000433335.1 Clostridium sp. CAG:1219
TCCCATGCCAAAAATAAAATTAGAAATTAAGAAAAATATGAAGTTATTATACAAAACAAGTGTATTAAAAAACATTTTAAACACTTGTTATAGTTTAGCTATGGAATTTATAGGTATTCAAAAAATTAATAATGCTCTACTGTCTAAAAAACAATTAAAAAGATTTAATAGTAGTATATATTTTGAAGAACTCTGTATAAAATTGGGATATAATTTTCAAGAAGTTATTTTAAATGCATATATTATGGCACTTTTAAATTCTGTATTTAATATTATACTTTCTAAAAATAGTAAAATGTTTAATTTAAACAAGATAAAGTATGATACATATATATCTAGTGTAATATATAATTTTGAAGTTTATGGTATAGTGAAATTTAATCTAGCAAATACTATAGATATAATTATAAAGGCATTTATAAAAATTAGAAAGGTGGAAAAATTAGATGGAAAAAGAAACTCATCCCATAGAAGATTTAATGATGACAGCTATGACTTCACTTGAAAGTATGATAGACGTTAATACTATAATAGGAGATATGGTATCATCAGCAGATGGTACATCAATAATTCCTATATCAAAAGTATGTTTCGGATTTGCGGCTGGAGGAAGTGAATTCAATACAAATAAATTAAATAAATTTTCTGAAAATTCTAAATTACCATTTGGAGGTGGAAGTGGTGCGGGTGTAAATATTTCTCCTGTAGGATTTTTAGTAATAAAAGATTCTAATGTTAAATTGCTTACACTTGATGCAATGGGACCACTTGATAAATTGGTGGATTTAGTTCCAGATGTAATTAATAAAACTAGTGATATAATAAAAAAATCAACTAAGAAGCCAGATGAAGTATTAAAAATTAAAGAAGAAAAAAAGATTGATGAATAAGAAAAGAGCCGGTATTTTTATACCGACTCTTTCATTCATGCAGTTTTCTTTCCTTTTTCTTTGGAAGAAGAGGAGAGACTGTGAAGAGTTCTCATTGTAGAAAGCTTCTTTGCCTTCATACGTCTTTTTTCTTCCTCGATGGTCTTCAAGTAGTTCTGAAGGTCAAGCCTTTCCTGTGCCTCTTTCTCATCAGTTTTTATCTTGTCTGTAATCAAGAGAAGGCCCGTGCAAATTGCCCCCACAATGAGGTAAATGGCTATTCTTATCCAAATCAACTGACTCGGAATAAATCCTACTACAGGAAGAGCCCTTAATGCTTTCTTAAAGTCTATTATACTCCAATAGCCGCTGACGGTTTCAGGGGTATCTGCAAGATACGTCAGCCCGTCGATGCAAAGCATAATTGCCGCAGTCGCCAGAGTGTA
>HF996754.1:0-221 GCA_000433335.1 Clostridium sp. CAG:1219
AAGTTATATAATAAGCATTAAATGTGCTGCTTTTATCTATAAAATTTAATTTTATTTATAAGGAGATATGGGTTTATTAAATAACTACGTTCTTGCTTATGATGCAAATCTCTTACAAAGGCTATGATTGAAAGGCATGTAGGGGTTACTTTCAGCTTGAATTAAAAAACAATCGTAATTAAAAATATCGAAAAGATCTAAACGTAAAAATTGTTGATACA
>HF996754.1:266-21312 GCA_000433335.1 Clostridium sp. CAG:1219
ATTTGGATTTTCTCTTTTTTGTTGTATAATATAAAAAATATATAAGGAGGAACAAAATGAAACAGATTGAAATTACTGTTAGATTGAATGAAAAAATAGAAGAAGCTATTAGTAAATTGAAAAAAAACGGATTTAAAAAAATACGAGAAAGTGATATTGATGATACATACTTATCAAATCTAAATATTAAAATGAAAAAAGAAAATATACAAGAGTTTTTAAAACATTCAGTATTATTAAGAAAGTTAAAATTGAATGGAAAAGAGATTAAAAAAATTACTTACAAAAATAAAGAATTAGATAATAATGGAGACGTTATTTCTGAACAAAAAGTAAATTTGAATTGTGATGACTTAATAAAAGCGGAGAATTTATTTAATTGTTTAGGCTTTTACAATCTTATAGAAGTGAAATATCATGTAATTGTATATGAAAAAAACGGCAATGAGTTTGCTTTTCAGATAGTTGAAAATTTGGGAATTTTAATCGAGTATGAAAATGTTAATGACTTTGAAGGAAAATCAGTTATAGAAATAAATAAAGCAAAAAATGAAATGTTAGAATATATTAAAGCGTGTAATATTAACATTACCGATGAATATGATGTGAAAAAAGCCTTTGAACTAATAGACAAAAAATATAACTTATAATAAAAATATATTTGTATTAAAAAAATCAGGCCTGTTGCCTGATTAATATTATTCTTTATTTGTAATTTCTTCCATCATAAGTAAATAATTCCATTTTTCATCTACTGATTTTTGAAATTCTTCTATCATCCATTCATTTCCCGCTAAAAACATATGTCTAAATCTTTTTTGTGGCCTTAAAAATTCTTCTATAGGAAGCTTTTTAGCCGGTTTATAGTTTATTTTATATTTTCCATTAATTACTTCATATATTGGCCAGAAACAAGTATCAATAGCCAGTTTTGATATTAATTGAAGATCTTCTTTATTATATCCCCATCCCCTAGGACAAGGTGAAAGTGCATTTACAAAAGATGGACCATCAGTATAAATTGCCTTTTCTGATTTTTCATATAAATCTTTAAGGTTTCCAAATAGTGCAGTTTGTGCAACATATGGGATATTATGTGATACCATTATTTGCGTTAGATCTTTTCTAGATTGCATTTTTCCAGGAATCTTTTTACCAGCTGGTGAGGTTGTCGTATCAGAAAAATGTGGGGTAGAAGATGAACGTTGATTACCAGTATTCATATAAGCTCCATTATCATAGCAAAAATAAGCAATATTAGCTTCTCTTTCCATTGCACCTGAAAGAGATTGAAGACCTATATCATATGTTCCACCATCTCCACCAAATCCTATGAATTTTGTTTCTTTTTTTATATTACCATCTCTTTTTAATTTTTCGTACGTTTTTTCAGCTCCATTTAAGCAAGCAGAGGCACATTCAAACGCTGTATGTATAAAAGAAACATTATCCCAAGAGGTATAAGGAAAAATACAAGTGGATACTTCAAGACATCCTGTTGCGCAAGATACTACAGCATTATCTTCATCGTTTAATGCTCTTAGTGCATTTCTTACTATAACTGGGGCAGCACAACCTGCGCACATTCTATGTCCGGATACAAGACGAGATTTTTTATTTACTACTTCTTTAAAATTATATGCCATAAAAATATCCTCCTTATATATTATCTATACCTAAATAATAGGTAGTTTTATCTGTTCTAAATGTTTTAGATAAATTTTCTAATTTATTAAACACTTTTTCTATATCGCGTTTGGTTACATCAACGCCTCCAAGTCCATAAATAAAATTAATTGTAGGAACGTAAACTCTACTAGAGTACATAGCCGATGTAATTTCAGAAAATAGCGGTCCAGAGTAAGCATTTATGCTATCTGACTTATCCATAATTGCAAGTGCCTTTAAGTTTTTAAGGGAAAGTGAAATTTCATTCCATGGTAGTGGTCTAAAAGTTCTTGGTTTTAAAAGTCCTGCTTTTATACCATTTTTTCTTAGCTCATCTATAACATCTTTTATTGTGCCTGCTGTTGAATTTAATGCTATTATGCCAATTTCTGCATCATCTAGCATATATTCTTCATATAAACCATATTTTCTTCCAGTAATGTTATAGAATTCTTCAGATACTTCTTTAATAATTTCTTTAGAGTTAACCATAGCATCTGCAAGTTCCTTTCTTTTTTCAAAGAAATCTTTTTGGAGCGCTAAAGGTCCCATAGATATGTTTTTTGAATCATCAAGTAAATATTCATCTGGCTTGTACTTTCCAACAAACGATTCTACCTCTTCATTTTCCATAAGTGTTATATTTTCAACGGAGTGTGAAGTAATGAAACCATCATAACATACCATTACGGGTAATTTTGCTCTTTCTGCAATTTTTACTGCCATTATAGTATTGTCATATGCTTCTTGGTTATTTTCACAATATAGTTGAATAAATCCTGTATCTCTTGCCCCCATTGAATCTGAGTGATCATTGTGAATGTTTAGTGGGGCAGAAATTGCTCTATTTGCACAGATTAATACTATTGGTAATCTCATACCAGCAGCTATATTTAGCATTTCAAACATTAATGCAAGGCCTTGTGATGAGGTAGCAGACATAACTCTTCCACCTGCAGCAGAAGCTCCAATGCACGCTGACATAGCACTATGTTCACTTTCAACTGCTATAAATTCTGTTGATACACTTCCGTTTGCAACAAAGTTAGAAAAATATTGTGGAACCTCAGTAGATGGAGTAATAGGGTATGCTGCAACTGTATCAGGATTTATTTGTTTCATAGCAGTAGCTACTGCTTCATTACCACTTAATCTTTCACGTATTGCCATATTAAATCTCATCCTCCTTTTCTTTCATATCAATTGCTCTAAAAGGACAAACTTTTGAGCATATTCCACATCCTTTGCAGTAGTCAAGGTCTATTTTAGTCAGAATTCCATCTTTTTGTTTTATACAATCCTCAGGACAGTATGGTACACATAACATACAGTTTTTGCAAATATCTTTTTTATGTACTGGAAATTTAACTTTCCAATCTCCAGTTTTAAATTTAATAGAATTACCAGCCTCTAAAATTGAAGCACCTCTTCCTATTTTTTTATTTTCCATAAATTATCCTCCTATTATTTCGTCATAAGCTCGCTTTATTACTTCTATGTTTGGAGCTATTACTTCAGGCTTTCTTGCAAATTTATGTTTGAAAGACTCTTCCATATTTTTTATTAGATCCTCTTTAGTCATTATTGATGTGATTTTTACAATTGCAGAGAGCATAGCGGTATTTGGAAAATTTGCCTTAAGACAATCTTCCGATATTTTTGTAGCATCAATTGTATAAATATGACCTTTGTAATCACTTAAATATTTCTTGATTTCATCTGGGCTTTTTTGAGTGTTTATTAAAATAGCCCCATCACTCTTTAGTCCTTTTGTAACGTCAACTCCATGTAGTAGAGTGTCATCTACTACAACCACGTAATCTGGTTCATATATATTAGAATGTATTCTAATTGGTGTATCTGAAATCCTATTGTAGGCTGTAATTGGAGCTCCCATTCGCTCAGGTCCATATTCTGGAAAACCTTGAATATATTTCCCGGTATTAAATGCAGCGTCAGCTAATAAAAGTGAAGCAGTTTTTGCTCCTTGGCCACCACGACCATGCCATCTTATTTCAATCATAATAATCCTCCTAAATATCTTTTTTTTAGTATATATCGAATAAAACAAATAGTCAATAAATTTGATAAACTTGCATATAATATGCTTGTTTTTTTTTATTATATATAATATACTAAAATAAGGAAAAAATATGATAAGAGGTGTAAATATAATGCACAAAATTAAAAATAAAAATGGTATTACTATGTTGGTTTTAGTAGCTATAATAATGGCTACTTTAGTAATTACCTCTACAATAATAATTTCATACTCAAATTTTAAGACTGGAGCTAAAAAGAAGGCATTTAATCATGAAATATCAGTTGTTTCAAACCAACTTAAACAATATAGCATTAGAAATAATAAACTTCCACTTGAAGAAGGAATATATGAGATAAACATTTCAGAATATGATAATAGTTTTTCTTCACGCTTAGAGGAAAATGGTGAGATAATAAAAAATGGAAAAGTAGAACTTTACAGAATAGATTTATCTGAAATAGATATAGAAAATACTAACTGGGCAAAAGGAAAAAAAGGTGAGGTAGAAGGATATTTTTATTCTAAAGTAACTGAAAATATATATTATTTACCTGGTGCAAGTATTGGAAATAAATTATATTTTTGTTCAAGCGATGAGCTAAAAGGAGAATAGTAAAGATGAACAATAGATTTAAATTTGGATTTTCACTTATTACGCTCTCTATAATAGTAACAATTGTATTAATTTTAGTTACGGCTACTACTATAAGTGTGGTAAATGTAAAAAAGAGAGTAGACAAGTTAACTTTTGGAGAAGAGGTGGCAATTGTCCAAGAGGGGGTTACCTCATATTATGAAAAAAATAATTCATATCCAATAGATGAAAAAATTGCACTAACTCAAGATATTAAAGTAGCGCTAAATAGTTCAAATATGATTTTTTTAGATGGAGATAGCGCTTCATCAGAATTTTATTATATAAATTATTCATTAATTGGAATAGAGAATAGCCAAGATTTTAAATATATTGATACAAATTCACAAGACCTTGTTTTATCAACCAATACAGGAACTGTTTATTATCCAAAAGGTATGGATGGTAACTATTTTTTAACAGATGACTTAAAGAAAGCTATTGAATATGTTGATAGAACAGATAGTATAACGTCTACTTCGGGTATAAAATTTACAAAAAGTGTTGAAGAATACACTAATAATCCAATTGTAACTACTATAGAAGTTAGAGCAGAGTATACTAATGTTACTTGCACTGTTATACCAAGTAATTCTAGTAAAATTGAACTTACTGGAAATAACAATAAATTTGTAACACCTGATGACATTTATGAAAATTATGATATAGTCGTAAAGTGGAAAGAAAATAATAGTGGAAATGTAAATACTACTGTTTATTCTGTTGATAACTTTGATAATCTTGCCCCAGAAGTTGAAATAAAAGGTGAGAAAAAATCAATAGAAAATATATTAACAGGGGAAGAAAAGCAATATTACTTTATTAATTATTCTGACAATTTAAGTGGTATTAAAACTTTAAAATATGTGGAAGAAAAAATTTCAGAGGACTCTAATTCTGATACACAAAATCTTGAACTTATAAAAGAATATATGAAAAATAATGGCAAAAATATAATAAAAAATGTAATTGAAATTTTACCTGGCACAAGGTGGATTACTGTATATGCTGAAGATAATGCTTCAAATGCAAGATTTATTTGTAAGGAAGTACCGGAAATACAAAAAGTAACTAATGGAGATTTAGCATCAGATGTTACTGAAACGCCAGATAGTATAAACGATGAAAATGATCATATTGTTGATCCTGAAGTGCCTTAGGAGGAAAAAATGAAAAGAGGAATATCATTAATTGTAATTAGTGTATCTGCAATAGTTGTACTTACTTTACTTGGGGTTATAACATTTTCTTTGATTGAAACTTCAAATAAGGCGAAAAAAATACAATTTGCTGAAGAAATAGAAATGGTACAAATTGCAGTAAAATCTTATTATAATATAAATAAAGAATATCCAGTAACCCAAAATATAATGGTTTCAAATATACTTCAAAGTAGTTTAGATCAATTTGAGGGTGAAACAAAAAATGAAACAAGTGGGGAATATGTACTTAGTATTATAGACTATCAAAAAGCTGGAATTAAAAACCTTAAGTATGGAAATTCAAATGGTAGTGCAGATGATGTTTATGCAGTTTCCCTTCAAACAGGAAAGGTTTACTATGCAAAAGGACTTAAAATAGGTTCTAAGAAATACTATACAAAAACAGATGAAATTTCAAACTTGATAAATGATACTAGTAAATTAAATTCTGATGAATACACAAGAAAAGCTATACTGTATAATGAGCAAGAAATAGAAGTAAAAAGTGGCAACACAAGAGAAACTCAAAAAAGAATTACGCTTCAGATACCAAAAGTATATGAAAAAATAAGTGTAAGAGTAAATTCAAGTACAACGCAAGTTAGTTCAAGTAGCCAAAATGAAAATTATTATATTTATATTATAGATGTTAACACTTCATCTACAATATTTATTGAATATAATTTTGATGGAAATGTATTAAAGGAAACTTATAATGTTTCAATTTAATAAGTAAAAAAATACACTCAAGTCTCATAATTTAAGACTCGGGTGTATTACTTTTTTTATTTTTTTCTTTTGATTCCTTTAATTTTCTTTTTATTTCTTTAATAGTTAAAAATTCTATATTATTATCTTTAAATGTTAAATTTGGAAAAGCTTTTGTGAGTCTACTATTTACTACGTTTTTATGTGATATTATTTTTTGTTTAACTTCTAACATTTTGTTATATATTGGAGAATTTTCGTTTGAAATCTTTTTTTGCTTTATAAGTTCTTCTGTAAATTCTTTAAGTTCTGATAATTTCTTTTTAAAGTTTACTATCTCTGTTATAGTAATAGTTAAGTCAATAATCATTATAACAGATATCGCTTTAGCAATATAATTTAAGTATACTATATTTATACTCTCCATAAAGCCTGTTATTAGTGGATTTAGAACATAAACAAGTATAAGTCCTAAAATACCAAATAAAACTGAATTTAATAGACATACCCTTCCATTTATATTAAATTTCATATTAGAGTAGTCCCACCATTTTGCTTTAAAAAGTTTTTCCATTACAAAACTTGTGATATATTCTAGAATTGAAGTTACAATCATTCCAAGTGTAAATACAAGCACAGGATTAGAATAAAATCTATTTAATAATAATACAATTAGCGTTGCCCCAGTTCCATATATAGGGCAGTACGGTCCATGTAAAAATCCCCTGTTTGTAAATTTTCCATCAAGTAATCTACAATAAATTACTTCAAGTGACCATCCAATAACGGAATATATAAAAAAATATAGAAATAATAAATAGAACTTTTCCACTTAATCACCAAGACAAATTATATTTCTTATTAACAGTTTTGTCAAGATACCGTTTTTTTTAGATGTTAGAAATAATACTTCAAAGTATGTAAAACAGATGCATATATATATTTAAATGAAATTTTATACTTTAATTTCTAAAATCCTAATTTTTTAACAATTGCACGCCAAGTGTTACATCCTACTATACCATCATCTGTTAAATTATTTGCTCTTTGAAAACGAATTACAGCATTTTTAGTGTTAGTACCAAATATGCCATCAATTCCAGATGTTGAGTATCCAAGAGCAGTAAGCGCATCTTGTAATACTGCAACGTATGTATTTTTCCTACCTTGTTTTAAAAGTGGATATCCGCCTGTAGAACATGCAGGTGTAGTGTTTCTTTTGTCTATGTGTATCCAGGTAGGTGTTAAACTTTTGGGTTCTACATAAGAAAAGTATTTACTTTTTATAGCAAGATTTCTCAAATTATCTCTTTCTGCAGTACTTAGATTTTGTGCTATATCAAATGCAGTTCCCGCATAGTGTTGAGATTGACCTGTATGTCCGCCTTCTGTAATACGTTTAAATGCATATCCTACTTTTATTGGACGACCATATAGTGTTCTTAACTTATTAAATGCTTCGATGGCTCTTCTATCAGCCCATATTGTATCAGATTTTGATGATCCTCTAAATTCTTTTACCGTTAAGTATCTATCTTTTGAATATGGCATAGGATCATTTAAATTTCTGTTATAAGTTTCCATTTTATTTGTTAAATTATTATAAATTAATACTTTCATTTTTCCTCCTTCCTTGTTATATATTATGAAAGAAAAATAGTTAAGTGAAAGTTTATAAAATATGTGTATTATTTGCTATTTATAAATTTTAGATAAAAAGTATGTTTTAAAAATTTAAAAAATTGTGTATAATAATTGTAAGGAGTATGATAAATATGAATATAAAAATGTATGGAACGGTAGGATGCAGAGGATGTGATATTTTGCGTCAAAATATAGAGAATGCAATAAAAGAAATAGGAAGAGATGATATATATTTTGAAATTGAAAAATCTTTAGTAAGGATGTCAGAAAAAAATATAAGTGATATTCCAGTTTTAGAAATAAATGGGAAAATTATCTCTAGTGGAGTAGTGTATAGCAGTGATCAAATAATTAATATTATAAATAATAATGAAAAAGTAGATGGAATAGAAATAAATATGGTGTGCGATGATGGAGGGTGCAGGATAAATGATAAAAAATAATGTTATAAAAATTATCGCTTTAGTATTAATAATATTGTCCGTAATTTCTATATTTATATATAAAAAAATTATAAATTCAGAAAAGGTAAAAGTAGAAATGAAAAGTGATGAAAAAAATCAAGATGTAGGAATTTATAATGCAGACAAATCTAAAATAGTGAAGATGCTAAATTTTGTACAAGACGGTTGCCCACCTTGTAAACAAATGAAAAGTTTAATATTAGAATTAAAAGAAGAATATGGAGAAAGAGTAGAAATAGAGGAGGTAGACATATATTTAAATTCTAAATTAGCTGAAAAATATGATATAATGTATACTCCAACGCAAATATTTTTAGATAAAGACAACAATATTATCTATAAAAATGTAGGATTTTTAGGAAAAAACAAAATAAAGGAAATAATAAATAAAGGTGGTGTTGACTAGTATGCACGAAATTTTAGAAGGTTTAAATAATTTAATGATACAAAATATTTACATAGCACCACTTATTGCGTTTATTGCTGGAGTTTTAGTTGCTTTTTCTCCTTGTTCTTTGAGTTCACTTCCATTATTAATATTATATGTAAGTAAAAATGATAAAAAAAAGGCTTTAAAAAATTCAATTATTTATGCAATAGGAAATACAGTTACATTTGTTTTATTAGGAATAATTGTAAGTCAACTTGGTAAGAAGATAAATTTAATGAATAAATATGTATTTCTAATTTTCGGAGTATTGCTTATTGTTACAGCATGTTATATGATGGGAATTATAAAGCTACCTAACATAAGTTTTATTAATAATAGAAATAATAATAAAAATAAAACTAAAAAAAGTTATCTATATTTACTTTTTATAGGAATGTTATCTGGGATTTTTAATAGTTCTTGCTCAACTCCTGTATTAATAGGAATATTAACACTAGCAACTGCACTTAGTAAGTTTTCTATTTCTATTTTGCTATTATTTTTTTATGGTATTGGAAATGCAATAGTGCAAGTAATATTTGGAAGTTTTATATCACTTTCAGATAAGCTTGTATCTTCGAATAAATATCAAAAAATAGGAAAAATAATAAACGTTATTTTAACTATATCTATTTTAATCTTGGGATTATATATGTTATATTTAGGATTCTAAAATGCAAGTTTTATAAACTTGTATTTTTTTTGTAAATTTACAAAGAATAAAAGCAGGAGTTTTTTATGAAAAAAAGTAGTAATGTTGATTTGATGAGATCAAATAAAATAATAGAATATATAAAAAGTTGCAGTGAGAAAAGCAGTGATATATCATATAGAAAGGTGAAATTTAATGACGAATATATATACATTGTGTATGCAGATTCTATGAGTTCGACTGATTTAATATCTAATTTTATTATAAAAAGCATAGTTGATATTAGTAAGAATAAAGAGGAAATTAGTCTATATGAAAAGCAAAATTTTGAAGAAAAAAATGCAAAAGAAAAATGGCATAAATACGTAGAAGATAAAAATTCAGAGAAGAAAAAAAGTCAATATTTAATTTTAAATTATATTGAAGACAAAATATCAATAAATAATGTAAAAAATTTAGACTTCGAAAAAGACGATTTGTTTTATTATATATTTTCAGGATTTGCATTAATTATTTATAAAGATGGTATTTTAGCGCTAGAAACAAAAAAGAATGTAGATAGATCAATAGATAAACCAATAATTGAAAATAATATAAGAGGACCAAAAGATGCATTTAATGAAAGCTTTATGACTAATGTAGGACTTATAAGAAAAAGAATAAAGACTGAAAAACTAGTTTTAAAAGAGCAAAAAGTTGGTAGGAGAACTAAAACAAAAGTAGGAATTATGTATGTTTCTGATATAGCAAAGAAAGATATGGTAAAACACATAGAAGATTATTTAAAGAAAATTGATATAGATGGGATTTTAGACAGTAATTATATAGTTGAATTTATCGAACAAAATAATAATTCGGATTTTCCTACAGTAGTAATGACTGAAAAACCAGATCTTGTATCTTATTATCTTTTACAAGGAAGAGTAGCCATAATCGTTGAGAATAGTCCATTTGTAATAGTTGTTCCAGCTTTTTTACAAGATTTTGTAAATAATATAGATGACAGTTACGTAAAAAATAGTAATATTATAATTACAAGAATAATTAGATATATTGCATTTGTACTTACTATTATAACACCCGCATTGTATATTGCACTTATTACCTTTGACCAAGAATCTATACCAACAGATCTTTTAATATCGTTTGCAAAACAGCGTGATTCAGTGCCATTTCCAGCTTTTGTTGAGGCTATGCTTATGATAATTTCATTTGAAATTTTAAGGGAAACAGATTATAGAGTGCCAAATGTCGCCGGAAATACACTCTCAATAGTAGGCGCATTAATACTCGGAGATGCAGCTGTAAGTGCAGGAATAGTATCTCCTATAATGATTATAGTAATAGCTATTACAATGATATCAGGATTAATGTTTTCTGATATAAATATTTTGAATTCTCTTAGAACTTGGAGATTGATATTTTTATTTTTTGCATCAATTTCTGGGATATTTGGTATTGGAATTGCCACTATGTTTCTCATTATAAAAATGTGTAGTATAACTAGTATGGGAAAGCCATACACTTATCCTATAGCTCCGCTTAATTTTAGTCAATTGGATAAAGATTTTATAACAAGAGAAAATATCTCTAAAGATCGAAACAGGCAAAAAATACTAACAAATAATTTAATAAAATTAAAAAATAAACAGTAGGTGAAAAAGTGTGAAAAAATTTATTATAATAATATTGATTGGTATGATTTGTTTTAATGGTTTAGTTAATGAAAGAGAATTAAACAAACTTGCAATTGTTTCATGTATAGGAATTGATTTATGTGATGATGGAGAATACCAATTGACGGTTAACGTTTTAGATACCAAAAAAAGTGGTGGTGATACGAATGGTGAGGAAAAATCAGAAAAGAATAAAAATTCCGTAAAAAATGTTTATACAACAAAAAGTTCCAGTATACAAGGAGCATTAAGAGAAATTGTAAATTTGTCTTCTAAAAAAATGTATTTAGCGCATATAGAAGTTGTAATGTTATCTGAAAAAATATTGAGAGAAAAAAATATAATAGATATTTTAGATTATTTTGTAAGAGATTATGAGGGTGGAAATGATTTTATATTAACATGTATAAAAGGAAATGAAGTAAAAGAAATTATAGAAAATCTTTCTTTAGAAAATAATCAGTTTGCAACGGATATAAATGAAAATATAAAATCTGCATATCAATACATTGGTAACACATCTGAAAATATGTTAAACAGTGATTTAAGAAATATATTGCAAAATGGAAAGGAATTTGTCATTAGTTCATTAGAAGTTGAAAATGCCAATCTACAAGGTAATGAAGAAGAAAAAAATAAAAGTTTTAATATTAAAGTCTCTGATATGGGATATTTTAGAAATGGAAAACTTATTGGTTTTTTAGAGGGAAAAGATAATTTATGCTATAATATTTTAAATGAAGGAATAACTTTTACAATACTGCAAATAGGAGAAGGAAAAGATAGAGTGGTAATTGAAATTGTAAATTCTAAAGTTTCTATGATTCCTGAAGTGGTAGAAAATAAATATATTGTAAATATAGAACAAACTGTAACAGCAAGTATAACTGAAATGGGAGAGAATGTTAAAATAAAAACAAAAGAGGAAAAAAGAAATTACGAAGAAAAATTCGAGAATTTATTAAAAGAATATATTAGTCAATATATAAAAAATTGTAAAACAAAATATAATTCGGATATTGTTGGATTCAAAAATTTGTTTTATAAATATAAGTATAATGAGTATAAAAATGTTGAAAATATATTTTATAGTAATATATATAAAAATATAGACATAAATGTTAAAGTAAATGTTAACATTCCAAATTTTGGAGGTGTTGAAAAAAATTGGTAGTTAATGCAGATAAAGGAGAAGAAGAAATATATAGTTTTTCATATTGGACTACAATGTTTGTTATGATTATTTCAAGTTTCCTAGGTATTACCGCATACATGATATATCAAAAAATAAGTCACAATGCATATTTTGCGGGAATTATAGGTACAGTAATAGGTTTTTTGTTTTTATTTGGACTTATAAATTTAAGAAAGTATATGGGAGATAAAGATATATTTGAGTATAATATTTTTTTATTTGGTAACATATTTGGAAATATAGTAAATATATTTTTGGTTTGTGTAGTATTTTTTATAGCTACTATATTTTTTGAAACAATTGCCCAATTTGTTAATTCAAATTATTTAATTGAAACTTCCGTTAATTATATAAAAGTATTATTGTTATCACCGATTGCTTTTGCAGCGTCTAAAAAAATATCTACTATAAGCAAGATTTCACAAGGGATATTTATAGCAACATTATTCTTTTTTTCAATTTCTTATATAGGAGTATTTGGACAATTTGATATAAAAAGAATTTTTCCTGTTATGTCTTGCGGAATAGCTGAGGTATTAAAATGTGGAATAATTTATGCATGTACAGGACTTTTTAGTATGTTTTTACTTACATGTATACCAAACAGTAAAATACATAGCGATAACAAAAATGTATTAAAAATGGTATTAGTATATCTTTTTGCAAATATACTTATTATTTTAATAATGTTAGCTGTAGTTTTAATTTTAGGAGAAGAACTTATTTTAATATATAAATTTCCTGAATATTTAACATTGCAAGAATTTTCCATATTTTCAATAATAGAGAGAGTGGAAAATATACTGGCATTACAGTTTATATTATTTAACTTTCTTACTTTAACAATAATGGTTTATTTTATATATAACTACATAAAAAAAATAATTAAGGGCTTATCATCAAATTTATCTAAAAGAGTATTAAATAAAAATTATTTGGAAAATTCAATAACTATAGGTATCTGTCTTGCAATATGGATTTTTACAAATCATTTTTATAAGTCATCTTTATTCTTAACTTACATAATTAAAAATTACTATATCTATATAACACTTGGTGGTGTAATACTTCCAATGTTTATAATATTATTTTTTGGTATTTTAAAAAATATGAAAAATAAAAAACAAAATATAGCCAACTGATGCGAATGGCTATATTTTTATGTTTAACCGTATGTTTTTTAATAATATCTCTAATATTTGTACTGCATTTGAAGCAGCCCCTTTTCTTATATTATCAGCTACAACCCACATGTTTAGACTGCTCTTAGCAGAAAAATCTCTACGTAGTCTTCCAACATACACAAAATCAGTATCATTTGCTAGTGTATTTATTGGATATAGTGTATCTTTTGGATTATCTAGTAGAATTATCCCTTTAGAATTCTTATATAAGTTATAAATATCTTCTATTTTAAAATCATTTTTTAGTTCTACATTTATAGATTCAGAATGTGAATTTAAAACAGGCACTCTAACGCAAGTAGCAGTTACATTTATTTCTTCATTATGAAATATCTTTTTTGTTTCCTCAATCATTTTTAATTCTTCTTTTGTATATCCATTTTCTAAAAATGTATCTATATGTGGGATACAGTTATTATAAATAGGATAAAAAAATTTAGATTGCTGTTCTCCTTTTGAAGTTTTAATTAAATCTTCTATACCAAGATGACCTGCTCCGTGAAACAGCCTGATAAGTAGAGTATATTATTCTTTTGAGCCCATAATTATCAAGTAATGGCTTTAGGGCAACAACCGCTTGAATTGTTGAACAATTTGGATTTGCAATAATATTTTTATGTTTAAAGATATCCTCACAGTTTACCTCAGGAACTACTAAAGGAACATCCTTATCCATTCTAAAAGCAGAACTATTATCTATTACTATAGTGCCATTTCTTGCTGCTATAGGACAAAATTTTTTGCTAATTTCAGCGCCCGCAGAGAAAAGTGCAAAATCAAATTTCTCTTTTTTAAATGAATCTTCCTTTAATTCATGTACTTCGTAGTCTTTCCACATAAAATTTATTTTTTTCCCTGCTGACTTTTTTGATGCAAATAGAGTATATGAAATATTATCTAATTTTTTTTCTTCTAAAATTTTTAGAAAAGAATTTCCCACCAAACCAGTTGCTCCAACAATTGCACATTTTATCATAATTATCACCTATTATATAATATAAAAAAAAGATGATATTATTCCTAATATCACCTTTTTAAAATTATTCTACTATATTTTCACATTTTCCAGTTTCTATATATTCTTTAATATTAGATAGGGTAGTAGAAACTATCTTTTCTAATGCTTCTTTTGTAAAGAATGCCTGATGTGCTGTTATAACAACATTTGGCATAGAAAGTAGAATTGAAAGTTCAGCATCTCTTATATACGAATTTGACATGTCATTTAAGAAATATTCTTCTTCATCTTCAAATACATCAAGACCGACACCACCGATCATTCCTTTTTCTAAACAGTCAACAAGATCTTTAGCATTGATTAATTTTCCTCTACTTGTATTAAGTAAAATCACGCCTTTTTTCATTTTAGCTATAGAATCTTTATTTATCATATTATGATTTTCTTCGGTTAGTGGACAGTGAAGAGAGATAATATCTGCGTTTTTATAAATTTCATCAAGAGTAGTGTATTTAAAGTTAAGTTCTTCTTCTGCCTTTTTGTCTTGGTATACATCATATGCAATAACATTTGCACCAAAACCATTCATTATATTAATAAACACTTTACCTATTTTACCAGTTCCAATTACTCCAACAGTTTTTCCATGGATATCAAATCCAAGAAGTCCATCTAGTGAAAAATTGTATTTTTTTGTTCTTTGGTATGACTTATATACTTTTCTATCAAGTGCAAGTAAAAGACCTGCTGTATGCTCTGCAACGGCATATGGAGAATATGCAGGAACTCTAACAACTCCAAGTCCTGAGGGTAAGTGAGATATCTCTACATTATTATATCCAGCACAACGAAGTGCTATTAATTTAACTCCAAGGCTTTTTAATTTCTCTAGTACAACTTTATTAGCACTATCATTTACGAATATACAAACAACATCAAATCCTGTAGCGAGTACTGCTGTTTCTTCGTTTAATTTAGTTTTAAAGTAAGTTATTTCATAATTATACTCACTATTATACTTGTCAAACATCTCCCTGTCATAATCTTTTGTGTCAAAAAAAGCTATTTTTATCATATATATTACCTCCTATGGATTAACCAATTTATATAAAATATCTGGGTTACCTAAAATTCTAAAAATGGACAATACAAAATCTGTTACAAATATTAATAAAATTATATTGGCAAGTCTTTTTGAAAATCCCTTTGGAATTAAATTGATAATTTTTAATAGTAGTGGATGGATAAAGAAAACATATATAGTTCCTAAAATCCCCCAACCAATTAAAATGGGAACAGTGGTATAGTTGAGTATTTCCAAGAATTTACCAGAATAATTCCACATTTCTATATTAAAAATATATTTAAATCCAAGTCCGCACAAAAGTTCAAACGTACCAAGAACAATTGATGCACTAAAAAATGCGTATGGAATATATTTTTTATCTTTTTTTAGATTATAGAAAAGTAGATACATTATAAGTCCTCCAAAACCATATATTGGACAATAAGGGCCATATAACATTCCTCGATTTACAACTCTTCCAACTACTAAAAAAACATATCCGACTTCAACTAAGTAACCTAATATAGAGCATATGGCAAAGACGTATATCATTTCTGTAATAGAAATTTTCTTGTCAGTCTTACTTTCAATAATTTTACCTACAATCTTATCTTTTTTTAAAGATTTTTTCTTGTTTGCATCAGTATTATCAGCACTGTTATTACTATTATTATCATTTGTATCGAATTTATTAGCAATATTATTATTCTGCTTTTTTACTAATAGATATTTTTCGTTATCTTCCAATTATATCACTTCCAATACTTCTGTTTATAAGATCATTATCCAATTTTAAAACGATATTATTTAGATATTTTAAACTATAATTTTCAGGAAAATTAAAATCATATTTGTATGCAATAAGTAACTGCTTTGATATATTAAATTTTTTATTTATTTCGTTTTTTCCATATTTTGTATCACCAATTACAGGGTGTGAAATAGAAGAAAGAACACATCGTATTTGATGCATTTTTCCAGTATGAATTTTTACATTAAGAAGAGCGCAATTTTTGTCTTTAAATAGTTTTATAATGTCGTACTCAGTTACAGTTTTAATAGCACCTTTCTCATTTTTAGAAACTATTTTTGAAAATTGATTTTGTTTATCGTAGACAATATATCTAATAAGGGTATCACTTTTTTTTCTAAAATTGCTTCCAAAAACGTACGCTAGGTAATTCTTGCCTATATAACCTTCTTTGAATGCATTTAGCATTTCACCTGTTGCAATTTGATTTTTTGTGAAAATTACAAGACCTGCTGTATTTCTATCAAGTCTATGGCATAAAGTTAGCTTGTCTTCTTTATTTAAAATGCTATCAAGGCTAGGTTCAGAATCCTTTTCATTGTTCGTAAGTAATCCTTGTGGTTTTAATGCAACAAGAATATTATTATCTTCATAAACAATTTTTATATCTGTTGGTAAATTGTACAAAAACTCATCTTTTATATAAAGAGTAATAATATCATCATTTTTTACCATTACATCTGAATTAACCTTTATATTATTTACTCGTATGTCTTTTTTTCTAAGAGCAATATAAAGTTTAGATATGACAATACTTGGAAAACAGTTTTTTATATAACTTGTTAGCTTTTGATCTGATTTTAATTTTTCTACCTTTAAAGTTACCATATTATTATTATAACTTTTTTTTAGGTAAAAAGCAAGTAAATATATATAGGTCAATATTAAGATAGTTATTTGAAATTTCTTGAAAAAGTTTTTTTGTTATGGTATAACTTGAATAGTATTTGTAAAATTTGAATATAAGTTTAAATATAAGGGGTTGAAAGAATTGGCTATAAAAAAACAAACTTTTTTAAAAGGAATTTTATTTGTGATGTTATCACAATTTATTATAAAGATATTAGGATTTGTATATAGGATAGTTTTAACTAATTTTAAGGAATTTGGAGATGTTGGAAATAGTTACTACGGCTCAGGGTATACGGTATATACCTTAATACTTGCAGTAGCTACTATGGGAATTCCAAACACAATATCAAAGTTAGTTTCAGAAAAAATTGCTATAGGTGATAGGAGAGGAGCACATAAAATTTTTAGAGTCGCACTTGGACTATTTTCATTTACAGCAATAATATTTTCTTTAATGTTGTTTTTTGGATCATCATTTATTGCAGAAAAATTACTTAGTAATCCAGGAGTAAAATATACCCTTATGGCACTTTCTCCGGCAATAATATTTGTAGCACTTTCTGCTGTGCTTAGAGGATATTTTATAGGAATGCAAAATATGGTAGAGTATAGTAAAGCGCAAATAATTGAACAAGTTGTAAATAGTGTATGTTCAATTATATTTGTAGTAATGCTATTTGGATCTACACCAGAAATAATGGCTGCAGGTTCTACTCTTGCTACTACAGTTGCTGCATCTACTACTTTTGTTTACCTTTATATGTATTATGCTAAGAATAAAAAAGATATATGGGAAGAAATCAAAAAATCTGAAAAATTTGCAATAGAGCCTACAAAAAAGGTTATAGAAACTTTGATCATATGTGTTATTCCAATAGCATTTGGAAGCATTATATCATCACTTTCAGGATTAATAGATACTGTAACAGTAATTGACGGTTTTCAAAAATTTAAATATACTTTAGTAGAAGCAAACCAAAAATTTGGAATATATACAGGAAAAGTGGATGTACTTGTAACAGTTCCACTTTCGCTTAACGTAGCATTTTCAATTGCACTTGTTCCATTTATTTCGGGTGCAGTAAAAAAAGGTAGGAAGGATGAGGCAATTGAGAAGATAAAATTTTCACTTAAAATATCTTCATTAATTGCATTTCCATGTATGGCTGGACTTTGTTTCTTTGCACCAGAGATATTTGCTCTTTTATTTCCAAATTCACCAGATGGAGCATATCTGCTAAGCATTCAGTCACTTATGTTAGTCTTTGCTGTACTGGCACAAACCGCATATGGTGCAGTACAAGGCCTTGGAAAACTTTATGTCCCAGGAATATGTCTACTTTTAGGCGCAATTGTAAAATATGTAGTTAATGTTGTATTTATACCTATTTATGGTGACGTGGTACCGGCAATTTCAACTGTATTGTTTAACTTTGTGGCTTTTGTATCTGTGTTTATAGTTCTTTATAAAACTATAAAACAAAAGCCAGATATAAAGGAGTTATTCTTAAAACCTATTGGAATGACAGTTCTTATGGTTGTAGTTTTGTTAGCATCAGAAAAAGTATTACTTCTAGTTGGATTAAATGCTAAAATTACTTATATTGTATCTATTGTTCTTGCTGTTATATCTTACTTATTCTTTGTGTTAAAATTTAGGATCCTTAGTGAAAGTGAATTAAAACAACTTCCTTTAGGAGATAAAATAGCTAAAATAGCCTGTAAACCTAAAAAAAAGTAAAAAAAACAGCGAAAAGTGTTGACAAGAAATTTTCTTTGTAGTATATTAGACGTGTAAACAGTGATACTGTTACACTAGGAGGGATTTTAAATGAATAAAGCTGAATTAATAGCTAAAATTGCTGAAGAAAGCAAATTAACAAAAAAAGCAGCTGAAACTGCTTTAGACGCTTTCATGACAACTGTTGAAGGTGCTCTTAAAAAAGGTGAAAAAGTTCAATTAGTAGGATTCGGTACTTTCGAAGTAAGACAAAGAGCTGCTAGAAAAGGAAGAAACCCACAAACTAAAGCTGAAATAAAAATACCAGCTTCTAAAGCACCAGTTTTCAAAGCAGGTAAAGCTTTAAAAGAATTAGTAAACAAAAAATAATTTTGTTATAATTTAAAATCAAAGTCTAGAGAATTGTCTCTAGATTTTTTTATTGACAAAAAAATTCATATATTATAAAATTATAAAAAAATAGAGGAATTTTATGAATAGTAAGGAAAAAGAAATATCAAATCAAGTAAGGCTTGAAAAGATTACAAAAAAACTAAAGAGTACAATTTTATCCAAAAGAAAAAATGGGGAAATCCCTAAAGAAGAATTTATAAATTATATAAATGAAATTCTTGTTGGAAATTTTGATGATAATGGGGATAGAGTGCCTGGATTTATTGAGGAAATTGGACTTCTAGAAAAAAACATAACTTCTCACAACAGTGATAGCATTGTTCAACAATTTAAACTAGATAGAGGAACAATGGTAGAAACCCCCTTACTTTTAAGCAGTAATATATTAAAAACTAAGTATTCAATAACTAATTTAAATAAGAAAAGTATGTTAGAACTTATTTTAATATCAATGCAGTGGAGCAACAATTTAAAAAAACACTATTTTAACCAATGTTGTGGAATATTAAACTTAAATAAAAAAAGACAGTCAGATTCTAGAAATTATTATCCACCTTTTTTCTATGAAATTAAAAAATCTTTTCCTAATCCACAGGAGATAAGGGAATATATTGAATCAGGATATAGTGATGAGTCTGCTAAAGAAAAATTAAATGGAATATTTCAAAACTCTCCTGCTACAAGTATGACCAATATATCAATTGGTAATGAGTCTACTATTGATAGCTTTATTACATCTTATTATAACTATAAACTACTCTCTAATATGAAAATTCAACTTACACAGATGGCACTTGATGAATCTATAAAAGCTGGTAATGGTTGCAAAGTTTTTGTAAGAGATGACAAAAATGAAAGAAATGGAAATTTTAATAAAGTTTTATCAATACAACTTCCTAATTACTCCGAACCGTTTGAAGTACATTGTTCTGAACTTCAACTAACAGACTTTGAAAGGACAAGGGGAATAACTCTTGATAAAAGCAATGAAAAATCTTTTTTTAAAACATGTATACCACTTCCTCTAAGCCAGGAGCAAAAAAATGAACTTGACATGTACGTTGAAAAAGAAAAAAGTAATATAAAAGGAGAAAGAGATGCTAGATAAAGAAAAATTAATAAAGCTTAATTCTAATATGAAGTACGATGAAATTAGAGAAATATTTCTATTTGAATATAAGGAAATTATAGAGAAATTATTAATAAGTAAGGGGATAGATGTTAAAAATAACACACTACTGGATGATATAAATGAACTAAAGCAAATAGAAAATGGTAAGTATAAAAATGAAGCATGTGAAGTATTAAATATGTTATATGATGAAGATATGGAAAAAATACAGCAATTAAGAGATTTAATAGATAATTATAACTATATATCTTCAAAATTAAAGAGTTAATTGACATAAAACATAAAAAGTGTTATAATTAATGTGTTAGTAAAAAAAAATTAATGGCATAATTGCCTAGGAGGAACTGACCATGAAAAAAAATAAGTACACAAAAAAGCAGCTGTTGGGTATTCTGGCATTGGAACTTTATCGTATAAATTACGGCGATACAATTTTAGATCTTACAGGTATGCTCGAAGGAAAAAATCCTGAACTTGCAGATGATATCTATAGTACGGTTTTCAATGATGAAATGAAAGTAAAAAAAGAGAATCTCATTAAACTTATAAAGGAAGTAAATATGGAGAAGAGCGGTGCTTATGGTCCTATCAT
>HF996754.1:21319-21735 GCA_000433335.1 Clostridium sp. CAG:1219
GTCCTATCATGAAAAAAAATTGCGAGGAAACTGAGTCTTATGACGCTGTGAAAAGACGTGAAGGAAGTGAATAATAAAAAAAGGTCGGAATTATTTTCCGGCCTTTTTGCTAGTTGGCTTTTTTTCAGAGCTATCTAATATGTCACTAGTGCAATATGCACATTTTTTAGCCTCAAGTGGAATATCCATATAACAATATGGACATTTTTTTGTTTTTGATTTTTTCTCCTCTAGTTGCTTTGCACCTTTTTTATTTGTAACTTTCTTTAATACACTAATTATTATAAATAAAACCATAGAAATGATCAAAAAATTAATTATAGCTGTTATAAGTTCGCCATAGTTTAATACTATTGCACCGGCAGTTTTTGCTTCCTCTAAGGTGTTGAAATGACCACCTTTTAAAGTAATAAATA
>HF996755.1:0-2650 GCA_000433335.1 Clostridium sp. CAG:1219
TACAACTAGATCTAGAAAAGTTTCAGCCCTAAAAACTTTCTTTAATTATTTAACTTTAAAAAGAAAAGTTTTAGATAAAAATCCTACTGCTGAACTAGAAACTCCAAAACTTTCAAAAAGACTTCCTAAATATTTAACACTTGAAGAAAGTGTCACTCTACTCCACTCGATCTCTGGAAAATTCGAAAAAAGAGATACATGTATTATTACCTTCTTCCTAAACTGTGGTTTGCGTCTTTCAGAACTTATAAATATTAATTTTAAGGATATAAGGAATAATATACTAACAGTTGTAGGTAAAGGTGATAAAGAACGTTCTGTATACCTTAATGATGCCTGTGTTAAGGCTTATAATGAATATTTATCAGAGCGTGCTAAATATACTAATATAAAAGATAAAAATGCCCTATTTGTTAGTGAGAGAGGTACCAGAATTGGCAGAAGAACTGTGGAAATGATGGTAAAAAAGTATATTAATCTAGCAGGCCTTGATCCAAATAAATATTCTCCCCACAAATTAAGACATACTGCTGCAACTTTAATGCACAAATATGGTGGTGTGGATATTAGAGCATTACAACAAATTCTAGGACACGAAAGTATTTCTACAACTGAAATATATACACATATTGACAATGATGAAATAAAAGATGCATTAAATAGTAACCCACTTAATAATATATAAAAAAAGTAAGCACTAATATAGTGCTTATTATTCGTATATAGGTAAAATTAATTTTTGACCTACATAAATATCAGAATCAGTTAAATTATTAATATCTTTTAATTCGTATATTATTTTCTGTATATTTAGATTTTTGTTTTTAGATTTTGAACATATATTCTTAGAAATTGACCATAAAGTATCGTTATATGTAACGATATATTCACATTTTGGTTTTTCTTCTTTTGCTAAAACTTTAGTTGATAATATTCCAACAAACACTAGTGTTATAAGCAAAAGTAATATATTAATAACTTTTATTTTTCCATTTTTCTTATTTACTTTATTTCTTTTATACATAATTAATCACCTCAAAACATTTGTTCTTATAACTATATTATATAATATGAACAACTGTTTGTCAATGATATTACTATAAAAAAAACGAAAAAATGTTCTTTTTTTATTTTACTCCTGTAGATCCAAAGCCATTATCTCCTCTTTTTGTAGTATTTAGTGAATCTGCGATTTCAAAATCTACACTAATATAAGGTAAAACAACTGCCTGAGCAATTCTCTCATAATTAGTAATTTTCCTTATTTCGTTGCTGTCATTATGAATAGAAACTATTATCTCTCCTCTATAATCTGAGTCTACAACCCCAACACAATTTGCAGGTCTTAGTCCTTCTTTTGTTGCAATTCCGCTTCTTGCAAATATACCAAGAAATGTTAATTCTGGAAGTTCAAGGGCAATTCCAGTGCCAATTTTTACAGTTTCATGAGGCATTATACTAATACTTTCTGTGTCAAGTAATGCATAAAGATCATACCCTGCAGCTTGTGAAGAACCTCTTGTAGGTATTTTAGCATCTTCTTTTAATTTTAATATTTTAACAACTTGTCCCATAATAAATCCTCCTAAATAATATATTTGTTAATTATAGGTTCAATTTCTGATAATATATTTTTTGATATTTTTAGATCAACATCAATATTTTGATTATATATTTTATCGCCTATAATAACATTCTCATTTTTTATATATTTTTCTATTTCATGCTCAAAATCTTTCATGCAATTATATTTTACTTTTATGTTATAATTAGTATACTCAATTATCTCTTTTTTATTAGTCAGTAAATATGCGCTTTTAAACGCTGAAAGATAAGCTCTAGAAAGCGGTCCGGCTCCAAGCAAAATTCCACCAAAATATCTAACTACAACCACTAAGATGTTTGTTAAGTTTTCTTTTTTCATCATCTCGTAAATTGCCTTTGTGCCTGTCCCAGTCGGTTCACCATCATCAGAAAACTTAATGTTCTCTTTTGAATTTTCGTACAACGAATATAAGTATACAATATGTTTTGCATTAAAATTAGCTTTTCTTACTTCATCTAATTTTTCAGTTGCTTGTTTCTTTGAATTTATATTGAATATATAACATATAAATCTAGATTTCTTTTCATCATATTCAAAGTTTGAAATGGAATCAAAGTCTAATATGTCGTTATTTTTTTTTATTAATGTATAATTTGGCATTTTAATATTTCTCCTGTTTTAATATAGAATTCTATATAATGAGTAATTTGAAACAACTTTTTTTAAATATTTTTGTGTTTCAGGGTATGGTATTGATTCAATGTCCTTTTTTTCAAGATTACTTGAAATAGTATTAGATTGCAACCATTTATCTACAGTACCATATCCTGCATTATATGCACAAATTGCAAGAAGGTAGTTTCCTTTATAGTGTTTTATTAAAGTGTCCATATATTTTGTTCCAAGTACAATGTTAAACTCTGGTGTATATAAAATACTATCATTTATTTCCTCAACCAAGTTTAACTCTTTATTTACCTCTTCAGCTGTAGAAGGCAAAATTTGCATCAGACCATAAGCATCTTTGGATGATTTTGCCATTTTATCAAACCCACTTTCTGCTTTAATTATGCTTAGTATTAAATAAGGGTCTATGCAGTAATT
>HF996755.1:2696-4429 GCA_000433335.1 Clostridium sp. CAG:1219
ATTTTTATATATAAACTTTTTAAGTACAAATTTGCTGGAAAAAAACAGCATTAAAATTATAAATATAATAGTAATAAATAAAATAGTTTTTTTAGTTTTCATATTACCTACCTTTATTTTGCTTCATACCAATTTTTTCCTACATTTAAATCTACAGTTAAAGGTACACTTAGTTTAATTACATTTTCCATTTCCTCTTTTAATATTTTACTTGCCATATCCACCTCACAGATAGGACACTCTATTAAAAGTTCATCATGAACTTGCATTATTAATTTTGATTTTAAATTATTTTCTTTAAGTCTATTATAAATTCTATTCATTGCAAGTTTAATTATGTCTGCCGCACTTCCTTGTATTGGAGTATTCATTGCTACTCTTTCTCCAAACTTTATTATATTTTTATTTTTACTTTGAAATTCCTTAATATATCTTCTTCTGCCAAATATAGTAGATACGTAGCCTAATCTCTTTGATTTATCTACAATGTCTTTCATAAAATCTGCTATTTTACTATACTTTTCAAGATACATTTGTATATATTCCTTTGCCTCTTTAGAAGAACTATTGATGTTTTTTGCAAGGCCGTATTCACTAATACCATATACTATACCAAAATTAACTGCTTTTGCTCTTCTCCTAAGTTCTGGTGTTACTTCCTCAGGTTTTACATTAAATACCTTAGATGCTGTAATTGTATGTATATCTTCATTGCTATTAAATGCATCTATCATAGTTTGATCTTTTGAAATATCAGCAAGCATTCTAAGTTCGATTTGAGAATAATCCGCATCTATTATCATATACTCATCTTTGGCAGTGAAAAATTCCCTTATTTTCCCACCAATTTCTTGTCTTATTGGAATATTTTGAAGATTTGGCTCAACACTACTAAGTCTTCCAGTAGCAGTAACCGTTTGCATAAATGTAGTATGTATTCTATTATCAGATTCAATTTTTGAAGCTAGAGAATCAACATAAGTTGATTTTAGTTTAGCAAGTGTTCTATATTCAAGAAGTAATGGAATTATCTCATGTTGTGATTCTAAACCTTCTAATACCTCTTTATCGGTTGAATACCCTGTTTTAGTTTTTCTAGCACCTTTTAATCCTAACTTTTCAAATAATATGATACCAAGTTGCTTAGTAGAGTTTATGTTGAATTCTTCTTCTGCAAGTTCATATATCTTTCTTGTAAGTTCTTCTATTTTTTCTGATATCATTATATCAAAACTTTTAATTTTATCTTTATCTACATGCATTCCAGTGTGTTCCATTGAAGCGAGTGTTGTTACAAGTGGCATTTCAATCTCGTTATATAATCTTAGCATCCCCTCTTCTTCTAATTTTTTTAGCAAATGGCTACTTGCAAGGAAAATTGCTTTAGTCGCTTTAGATATATTTGAAATTTCCATCTCTGATAAAAAATTAGTAGTTTTTTCTTCTACTGAATCAAAGAAGCTAAGTTGTTTTACAGCCTTTTTATCTTCTTTATTTTCTTCTAACATAATACCAAAAATATCATTTAAAATATATTCAAGTAAGTATTCTTGCCTTGTTGCATCAAGTAGATAATAATCTATCATAATATCTTTGTTAAATCTTTTTATATCATTGCTAAAATTAAAAAAGTATCTAATGTCTTGTTTAATGTTATATCCTATTTTATTAGCAGATGAATTTAAAAATAGATCTATAATCTTATTATAAGTTTTTGAGTCCTTATTTTTTAT
>HF996756.1 GCA_000433335.1 Clostridium sp. CAG:1219
AAAAAAGGAATAAGTTTAATTACGCTAATAATTACAATAGTTGTAGTAATAATTCTTGCTGCAGTAGTAATACTTGCACTTGGAAATAACAATCCAATAGATAGTGCTAGACTTTCAACTGTGGTAAATTCAAAGACTAATATGGAAGATTGTATAAGTATAGTGGCATCAAAGAAAATTGCTGAGACTGAAGGTAAAGAGCAGATGCAAAATATCGTAAAAAGCATAATAGATGAATCTGCAAGTGAAGTAAAATTCACACAAGATGGTACAGAAAAAACAATTTATAGAATAGCTCCAGATGAATTTGAATCACGTCTTGGAATAGAGGTAAAAGAAACTCCAAACAAAGATTGTATTTGGTATGTAGATAATGCAGGAAAAGTTTATCTAGTATTTGATTTCATGAAAAACGTACCAAATTATTTAAAAGAGAGTGATACAACACTAAATAAATCAGTTAAAAATTTTGTAATTGTTTTAGATAGTGCACTTGAATCATCTATAATTGAAAATATTGAAATATCTAAAACAGAAGATACAGTAGGCGTTGGAGAGGATAAGAATATAACTCTTGATCTATCTAAAGTAGAAGGACTTTCATATTCAAAATGGGTAATAAATGAATCAAAAGAAAAAATTGGCGTGGATGATGAG
>HF996757.1:0-790 GCA_000433335.1 Clostridium sp. CAG:1219
AATAATGTAGAACATTTAATTGATTTAAATTAGATTTTAATGTATTATATTAAGAGTAAATATGTATTTTTGTAGAAAAGCGTAGAATTGTTTTATATGAAAAATATTTTTTTTAGTTATAATTTACGGGGGAATAATTATGAAAAAATTTATATTAGCTTTGATATTTGTATTTTTAATACCAACATTTGTTTTTGCAAGTAGTGTAAATAATACAACTGATATTGTCGGAGCTATAGCAATTGAGGCATTTGTTTCAATACACATGTCTGTATTTGTTATTAATCCACTTTCAAAAAAAATATCTAAGGATAATAACAAAAAAGTATTCTGGATACTTTTTGTAATAAGAGCCGTATTTTTGTTACTATTTGACTTTTTTGTAAATCCTTATATAGCAGTAGGTATAGATTTTATAGTTTTATTTGTTTTACTTATGATTGTTATGCCAATAATATATTCAAAAATAAATAAAAGTTCGGCTTATGATGCCCCTTTGCAAGAAAATGTTGTCAACGCAGAAATAAGATGTAAAAATTGCGGTAATATAGTACAAAAGTCATATAAGTTTTGTGGTAATTGTGGCACTGCTTTGGGTGATCAAAATGTAGCAGAGGATGTTATTAAAAATGTTGTTCATTTTGAAGATTATGATCAAATCTATTCAGGAAATGAAACACAAACATTGGAATTGTTTATAAAAAGAGAAATGGAGAAAATATCCATTAAGGATGACTCAAAACATATTCCACTTGAAAGTTTAAAAAGAAAGAAAGTACTAAATATAATA
>HF996757.1:807-986 GCA_000433335.1 Clostridium sp. CAG:1219
TTTTCTATTTTACTTTTTGTATTTGTAAGTTTAATATTTTTTCATTTCCCAATATATACTTACGTAATTGGTATGATAATACTTATTATTTTCTTCTTTGCAACAAGAAAGTTTAGTTTGGTAAAGTTTTTGGCAAAGGAAGTAAAATCAAGACCAACTGAAAAAATATCTAATATAGT
>HF996757.1:1065-26056 GCA_000433335.1 Clostridium sp. CAG:1219
TTTAATAGCTGTGTTGTTACCAATGATTATTTTCGAAAGTCCAAGAATAATGTATGAAAAACAATATGATGGATATGCTGTTAGATTTTATACTATTGGAGTTAGAAATTTTAGAACAGCTACAATTCCAGAGAGCCATAATGGAGAAAAAGTAGTAGAACTTAGAGGAAATTGCTTTTCAAATATACCTTTTTTACAAAGTGTTACATTACCGGATACATTAGTTAGTATAAGAGGGCAGGCTTTCAAAAATGATATTAACTTAGAAAGTGTAAATATGCCAAAAGACCTTGAATATTTAGGTGGCAGTGCTTTCTATAATTGTAAAAAAATTAAAAATATTGAATTTTCAGATAAATTAACAGAGATAAAAGGAAACACATTTGAAGGTTGTACAAGCCTAAGAAGCGTAAAAATCCCAGATAGTGTTGAAAGAATAGGTGGACATGCATTTTATGGATGTAGAAAGCTAAATGAAGTTGATATAAGCTCAAATAGTAATTTGAAAGAAATAGGTTCGTCTGCTTTTAGACTTTGTTCTAGCCTGCAAGAAATAACAATTCCACAAACTACAAGTGTTAATTCTAGAGCTTTTAAAGAGAGTCCAACAGCAGTTAAAAGATATAGTAGCAACGATAGTAAAGCATATTCTGAATCTGAATTTAAATATTGCTCATTTAATTATTTAAAGTTAAATGAAAAATGTTCGTTGGTTATGTCCCACAAAGACTCTGTTTCTTATACCATTAATCCTACAATAACACTTTTAAGTGTTGCTGAAAGCTCGAATGGAAATGAATTTAACTTGATATATGAAGATAAAAATGAAACGGTAAATATAACTTTTAATAAAGATAAAAAGAATATTAAAATAAATGATAATCTTGTTTTAGTAGTAAGAAGGGATTATTTATTTGAAGATTATAACAATGTATTTTGTTTAAATGTGTATTATAATTAAATACTGTATAAATTGTTTAGTTTTATTTAGAAAGGACAATTAGAATGGAAAATAAATTTATACATTTGTTGTATGTTCCAACAATGGCATGTAATATGAAATGCAAGTATTGCTATTTAGAAGATAGTACAAAAGATGAATGGGCAGGCAAAGATTCGCTTGACACCTTGAAATATGCTATAGATAAATTAAAAGAGGCAAATGTAATTCCTTTTAATATTTCTCTTCATGGAGGAGAGGTTACGACACTTACAAGTCATGAATTTTATAATTTAATAGAGTATATTTCTAATTATTATATTAAAAATAAAAGGGTTATAACTGAAGCTGGATTTAAGGTGGGAAATCCTCATATAAAAACTAATTTGTATGGTATAGATAGGCATATTGAAACAATAAGAAAATTTAATGTTTCAATATCAGGCAGTCTAGATTTACCGTTATCTTTACATGATGAGTATAGAGTTACAAAGTCAAATGGAAAAACACTTGATAAAATATTAAAAAATATAGAACTACTAAGGGATATTCCAAATAAGAAGAAAGTTTCTGCAACTATATTTAAAGAACACTATGAACATATAGATAAAATTATTGACGATATAAAATTCTTGGATAAAAATACATGCTTAGATATGAATGACTTTAATTTTATGATAGGATTTGAATACAATTCTAATGGCATTTTGCATCATATTACAAGAGAGGAACAAGTTGAGTTTTATAATAGGATGCATGAAGCTTTTGATGGTACAAATTTAGATTATGGTGTAAATGGCCCATGGTTTGATGAGTTTGGTCCTGGATATTGTTCAAATTGTGACAATTGTGGAGATAAATTCTTTTTACTTGAGAAAAATGGTGATATTTATTCATGTGTAAGAGGACAAAAAAATAAAGACTATTATTATGGAAATATATATGCAAATACTGTAGAGGAAATATTAAAGTGTGCGCACAAAAAGATATACTTAAATCATAATAAAAAAACATTAAATGAAGATTGCACTAAGTGTGGATATCTGTATCTTTGTAAAACAGGATGTCCGTTTGTAAAAGATGTATATGATGATAATAAAAGTTATACATGTTTGTTACAACAGCAGATGTATAAAGACAGAAATTTACAAAAAGACGAATTTAATGAAGAATCTGTGTATAATTATGTACTAAAAATGAGAAATGAAAATGCACAAAAGTATATTCCAAGAAAACTAAATACAGAGTATCCATCACTAGATGAAATAATTACAAAAGATGAGAACTTAAAGTATATATATGATGATGATAGCTTTATGCTGGAAATAGATGGAGTGTTGTATAATTTAGAATCTCAAATATTGAAAAAGGCAAGAGATTTTTTATATATAACTCCTTTAAGCAAAGTAAAGATATATATGAAAAAACATATGATATCTGAAGTATGTGATTTTCCAGAAAATAATTCGTTATACATAATGATACTTAGTGGAGATATGGTAACATATGGTGATGAAAATAGAACCAAACAAAGACACGTTGCAACTTATCAAGTGTATAAAGGAGCACTTGATAATCAAAAATACAACACAGATGAATACTATGTGTATGATATTTCTAATTTGATTAACGAATTTAAAAATGAGTATTTAGAGGATATTCCTAATAATATCTTTTTTACAACTTCTGCATTGAGAGATTATCATTATATAAAGCAGAAAAATAATGCTTATTATCATATCCAAGCAATAAATTTGCCATTTCAGAATATAGAATTTTACTATATAGATAAGGAGTTGAGAAAATGAATATAGAACCAGAAACTTATGAAGAATTAATAAGAATGAAGAGATGTGTAATACTTACAAAATATTATGAACTTTCAGAAGAAGAAGTTAATAAAATTTATCAATTTCTTACTGAAAATAAGGATGGAGTTATAAGAGGCGGAACTCAAAATTTGTCTTTATCTCTAGTTCAAAACGAAACTGTATTAGATGTAATTTCAGCTAGATGTATAAGTAGTCAAATAGATGGAATAGTTTTAAGTAATAAACTTTTAAATATTATTCCTCATTATACCCCATCATCTAGTGGATCATACAGTGGTGGTTCTTCATCAAATAACAATAATAATAATAACAACAATAATAACAATAGGTAAGGTGTGAAATTTATGCCATTTTTATCAGACAGTTTTTATAATGAAAAATTAAAAAAATACGGTTTAAACATAAAGACAAAGTATATAGTAGGAAATAAAATTTTAGAAAGAAATACAAATGGAAGTCATAATGATGATATAACAAATGGAATAATTTGTAGTAAAGAATATTTTTTAAATAATGTATTAATACATACTGAAAAAATATTTGATTCAAGAATAGAATATAGTTTTGTTTCAAAACAATTGGAAAACAAGGAATATACTTGTATAAATTGTGGGGCACATTCGAACATTAAAGATTTTATTGACGGTTGCCCATATTGTAATTCAAAATATAATATAGATTATACCGACAAACAATTAGGCGGAAAATACCATTATGATTTGGTACTTAAAAATAAAACTTATAGGGTAGTGACTGCAATAATAGACATTGTTTTATCTTTTATATTGGCGTTTATATTTATAAAATTATCATCAAGAACATTTAATAGTTATGATATTTCAAAAATATTTATATATGGTACAATTCTTTCGTTGATATTATATTATTTTTTTTACATATTAGATGCGTACTTTATACTTTTGCCAATAAAATTGTATAAAGAAAAACAAAATAAAAAGCAAAGTGATTTTTGGAATGAGACTAAAATAGATAAAAAAGCGTTCTTTAATAATCTAAATTATGAAGTAAGGAAGAAGTATTATAACTTACATGATATAATAGATTATGATATTTTGGACTATACTAAATTCGAACATTATAATAAATTTAATAATGAGTATATAAAAGTAGAAGCAGACGTTAGAATAATATTATTTAAAAATAATAAGATTATATCTAAATTTATACATGCTATATATATCATGAAAAAGAATGAATATGGAACTATAAAATTAAATAATGAAATAAACATGATAAAATGTCATAATTGTGGTGCTACAATTGATGCTAGTAAAGGAAAGTGTGAGTATTGTGGTACTGAAGTAAAATACTTACAAGAGTGGATAATGGATAACTAGATTATATAAGCAATATTTAAAATAAAATTAGAAATAAGTGGTTCAATGTCAATAGTTGGGGTCAAAAATCCTAAAAAAAGACTAGAGCCACAAAGAAAGTAACAGAAAATTTTTCTGTTGCTTTTTGTGGGATTCTCATGGACAATATACATATTTTGGACATGAGAAATAATTAATATAAGCTATACTTTACTTTTTATGTAAAATATGCTATAATGTGATCCTAGTAGTTATCAACTTTATGGAGGACATTAATATGGAATCAAAAATTAAATTAAAAGAGCTTATGGCAGACGCTGTGCATTTGAGCAAATATACAGTGTTTGAAAAAGGTGAGAACCGCTTTATGTTGGATGGTATCGAGAAGTATAAAAAGTTCAACTATAAATACAATATCAACCGTGGCAAAGTAGCTTTTGTCTATAAGAAAAAATTCTTTGTAACTAAGGCTACAGAGTACAATATCTCTATACTTGAGGAAAATGGCTTTTTTGTCGAGTTAACAATGTTTGTTCCGTTTTCTAATGGGGAGATTCCGTTAAGCAAGAGTGAAAGAGAAAAGCTTGCATAAAATAGAGGCTTAGCATTTTTAGTGCTAAGCCCCTTTTCTTTTTATACTAAATTAAATGATATTTTACCTTTACCATTTTGACTTACAATATGTGCAATACTTCCATTAATTATAGTTAATTTCGGAGAAGTGTGGCCTATATCGATGTCAAATATTACTGGAATATGTGTGTCGCCTAATATATTTTTTAATGCATCTTCAAATGATATTTTATTGTCTTTTAAAATGTTTCTTCCAAAGATTATTCCTTTTGTGTTTTTAAAATATCCATTATCTTTAAATTTATGAAGTGTTCTAATTACTTCATAGTAACTTAATTCACAATTGTCAAAATACCATATAATACCGTCATTACTATATTTTTCTATAAAATTTTTAGTAAAATCATATTTAGTTCCAAATATCTCAAGTAATATATCTAAGCATCCTCCTATAATTCTGCCTTCAAAGTCTATTTTTTCTTCACCATTTAAATTTTTCCAGCAAACATCAGTAGTAAGAGAAAACCCTTCATTGCCAACTATATTTTTTACATATTCTCCTTCAAATTTTTCAAAACTGTTTTGTAAAATTATATTTCCACTTAAAATTTCTATATTATTTTTTAATGAACTATGAAGATATTCCATACAAAAAGCTTTAAAATTATATGAATAAATAGTTGCTATATCCATTTTTGTAGTAATTACATAAGTAAGCCAGGTTGGATCAGAATAGCCTTGAAACCATTTTGGATTTTTTTGTATATTTTCAAAGTCAATATATGGCATTATCTTACACATAAATTCGCCACCTGCTGTACAGATTATAGCTTTTACATCTTTATTTTTAAATAAATAATTTAATTGTTTTGCTTGATTTTCTTCTTTGTCACTTTGACAAAAAATATCCTTATTTTTTACATCTTCAGTTTCTAATATATTGTATCCTAGTCTTTCAAAGTTATTTTTTGAATTTTCAATTCTTATAATATCTACATCATCCAAAATTCCTCCAGATGGGGCAGTTATTCCAATAGTATCATTTTTTTGTATAAATTTAGGGTATATCATAGTTTCACCTCTAACTCGAAATTATAGCATAAAAAATAAGCAATATCAAATTTTGTAAAAATATGAAAAAATTTCATTTTCTTTATTTATAGAAAGCAATATGATATAATTTGTTCTGTGTTAATTAATAAAGTGGGAGGTATAAATGAAAGAAGAAAATAAAGATGCTATATATTCTTTGAAAAATGTAACAAAAACTTATAAAAACTTTTCTGGAATTACACATGCTTTAAATAAAATTTCTTTTGAAATAAAAAGAGGAGAAATAGTAGTAATTCTTGGACCATCTGGAAGTGGAAAATCAACTCTTCTTAATATCTTATCTGGAATTGATTCTGAGACTTCTGGAAAGATTGTTTTTAATGAAAAAATTGATATGTCAAAATTGAGTGACAACGATAAAACTTTATATAGGAGAGAAAACTTAGGATTTATTTTTCAATCTTACAACTTAGTACCAAATTTAACTGTTTATGAAAATGTAGAATTTGGAGGCCATTTATCAGACGAAAGTTTAAATATTGATGAAATTTTAAAAGTAGTTGGACTAGATGAGATGAAAAATAAATTTCCATGTCAACTTTCAGGAGGACAAATGCAACGTGTAGCGATTGCAAGAGCAATAGTAAAAAATCCTAAAGTTTTATTTTGTGATGAACCTACAGGAGCATTGGATGAAAAAGTTGGAAAACAAACTTTGAAACTTCTTCAGGAAATAAATAAAAAATATGGTACAACTATTATAATAGTTACACATAATCCAAGCATATCTAATATGGCAAATACCACAATAAAATTAAATAGTGGTTCTATTGTGGAAAATGTTCATAATAAAAAGATATTAGATGCAGAAAGTATAGGGTGGGCATAAAATGGGATTGTTATTTATAAATGCCTTAAAAGGCTTAAAAAAGAGAAAAGTTCAAATGCTTGGAATAGTATTTTGTATAATGCTATCAGCTGGTATATATACTGCAATGAATACTGCCGTTGATAGATTAGAAGATAAATATTATTCTTATTTAAAAGAGCAAAATGTAGAAGATTTTGCTTTTACGCCAAAAATAGATTATTCTAAAGATTATACTGCACAAGAAGTTACTACTTTGCTTGAAAATGAATTAAAGAATATACCAGAAAATCAAAAAGATGTAATAAAATTATATATTGCAAATCTTTATGGAATGTATGACAATGGCAATATAAATCAATTGTATACAGCTGTTGACTATATTTTTAATAATAATGGAGCAAATGATAAAAAAGTAGAAGAAAAATTAAAGGACGTTGCGGAAAAATACAACTTTGATTATATAAGAGAAGAAGAAAAAGTACTTACAGAGGAAGAATATATTTATAAAATTATGCCTTATAACGGACTTGAACAGATAAATATACCTTTCTTAGAAGAAGGAAAGATGCCAAGTGAAGATAATGAAATTACAATATTACCTAAATTTGCAAGTGCCAATAATTTAAAAGTAGGTGGCACTCTAAAAATAGGGGATAATGAATATAAAATAGTTGGACTTGCATCATCTCCTGAACATATCATGCCACTTTTATCTATAAATAAGCCAATATATGAAGAAGATAAAGATTGTATAATATATACAAATGAAAATACATTTAAAGAGTTTTCAGGAGTAAAAAGCAGTTCATATGTAGCAGCTTTCAAAGATCGTGAAGCAATCTTTGAAATAGATAAATTACAAGAAATTTTTAAAGATAATAAGAGTATATCTTTGTCTTATACGGTTGCACTAAGACTTATGAGAACACTTGCGCTAAAATCAGAAATAGAATCTGATAGACTATTTGCTGATTATATGTTGTATTTGCTTTTAGCCATCTCAATAGTAATAATACTCGTTATAACTAAAAAGAAAATTGAAGATGAAAGAATGCAAATAGGTGTATTAAAGTCACTTGGATATAAATCTTATAAAATAGCGGTAAGTTATCTTATATATCCAATAATAGGCAGCTTAATTGGTGGAACTTTAGGATATATAATTGGAGTTCTACTTCATGGTGGACTTACCCAAGTTTTTGTAGGCTACTTTAATTTACCACTTGGAGATTTTGAATTTAATTATAAATACTTGATAAACACTACAATTATACCAATGGTATTTTTATCAGTTTTATCTTATTTAGTTGCACTATTTATGCTAAGAAAGAAACCACTTGAGTTGTTAAAAGAGGGAACAAACTTAAAAGTAAATTGGTTTAGTAAATTTATCAGTTTTATATCAAAGAAGCTAAACTTCAATTCACGCTTTAAACTTGCACTTGCTTCTAGATCACTTGGTAAACTCTTTATAGTTATTATAACTTCATTTTGTACTGGAATGCTTATTGTTCTTACATTAATAGGAGTAAATATATTTAATTCTATGTTAGACAATACTTTTGATGGATTGAAATTTAATTCAATGGTATCTTATCAGGCTGCAATTGAATCTGAAGCATCTGATACAGAAGATTTAATTTATAGTACCGATATGACAATTTCAAAGGTACAAAAGAGCAGTGGTGATAAAACATATGAACCTAAAGATAAAAAGGACAAAAGTTATTCAATAACAATGTCTGGAATAGATGATAATCCACACTATATAGAATTAATTAATAATAAAAAAGAAAATATAACATCAAAATTAAAAAATGATGAAGATATTATATTGTCATCTAAAATTGCAGATCTTTTAGATATAAAAGTTGATGACTATATATATGTTAAAGATTCACAAGATAGGGAATATAAGTTTAGAGTTATTGGAATAAATACATCTTATATGGCAAATACAGGATACGTTAGAAGAGAGTATTTATCAAATAAGGTAGAAGGAAAGTATTCTTATAATATTAAGTATACATGTGATGATAAATATTTAAAGATGTCAAATATTGATGAAGATGAATCAAACAAAATAACAAATATATTTAATATTTCAACTCTTAAGAAAAATATGGAAAATCAGATGAGTGTTTATAATGGATCTATATATATGGTAATTTCGTTTGCATCAGTGCTTGCACTTATTATATTACTTGTAATAGCCAACGTAATAGTTGAAGAAAATAAAAAGACTATATCTCTTATGAAAGTCATGGGATATAAAACAAATGAAATTAGTAAGATAGTTTTGAATATATATACACCATTTATAATAATTGCTTATATCTTATCTATTCCAGCAATGGAAGGGCTTTTAAAATATATTATGAATGTAATTGCAAAAGAAATGGAAATGAATATACCAATTTCACTTTCTATTCCAAAAGCAATAATTGGCCTTATAGGACTTTTAGTTGGATATTATATTGCAATATTTATCTCAAGAAAATCATTAAATAAAGTGCCACTTTCAGTTGCACTAAAAAGAGAGTAGGTGTTAGATATGGAAAAAAATGTGATATTAAAACTTGAAGATGTATCTAAAAAATATAGATATGGTGACCAAATAGTAACGGCACTTGATAACGTTAATTTAGAAATAAAAACAGGGGAAATCATTGTTATATTAGGTCCATCTGGCGCTGGTAAAACTACTCTTTTAAATGTTCTTTCAGGTCTTGATAGACCAAGTGAGGGAAAAATAATGTTTGAAGGAAAGGATATTGCAAAATACAGTGAATCAAAGATAACAAAATTTAGGAAAGATAATCTTGGATTTATATTTCAAACATATAATTTGCTTGAACACCTTAATGTTTATGAAAATGTAATGGTTGGAGCAAGTCTAGGGAAAAACAAAAATAAGGAACACATTAATAAGATAATAGACGTTGTTGGACTTTCAAAACATAAGAAAAAATATATGCATGAACTTTCAGGTGGTGAACAACAACGTGTTTCAATAGCAAGGGCAATAGTAAAGAATCCAAAAATAATGTTTGCAGATGAACCAACTGGAGCACTTGACGAGAAAACAGGAAAAAAAGTTTTAGAAACGTTAGTCAAGGTAAACGAAACTTTAGGAACAACTATGATAATAGTAACACATAATCCAGGAATAGCTAAAATTGGAGATAGGATTTTACATGTAAATAGTGGAAAAATTGATAAAGTCCTAATAAATGAAAAAAGAACAAAACCAAGTGAGATCCCTTGGGGATAAAGATAAATTTTACACATTGTTTATCTGTGTAGAGCCTTTAATAATAATTTTTAAAAGGTGATATATATACATAAAAATGCAAACTAAAAATAATAATTAATTTATTATGTAAGGTTGCATTTTTTTTCTTTTAGAATATACTATATTCGTGATTTAGGGGGAAACATATGAAAAAAATAGTAAATTCTAAAACTGGTATAAGTTTGATTACGCTTGCAATAACAATAGTTGTAATAATAATTTTAGCAGCTACAGTAATTCTTACACTTGGAAATAATAACCCAATAGATCAGGCTAAAAAAGCTTCTTTTCTTTCAAATATGTCAACATTTAGGGATGAACTTGAAATGTATAGCTCTAATTTGTATATAACAACAAATGGAAAATTTCAAGGAGAGAAACTATCTGCTGACGAAAATAGTGTAAGTTATAAAGGATCTGTTAGTATTGATGCTAATAACATATATGATATCTTAAAAAGTTTAAAAGGAAGTAAATATGATGGGAAAATAGTTATATCTGATGGTGAGATTAGCTTTAAATATGAAAAAGGTGCTAGTAAGAAAGAGTTAGAATGGGCAGAAGATGGAAAAATAAATATTTCTGGAATAAAAATAAGTACAAAAGATGAGCTTAAAAAAATAGGAAATGATTCTATGTATCCCCTTAATGGATATTATGAACTTACATGTAATATAGATTTAGAAGGCAATGATGCAGATCAATGGGTACCAATAGGAAGTGAAAATTCACCTTTTACAGGAGGTTTTAATGGTAAGGGATATACTATAAGAGGTATTTATATAAATGATAGCTCTAAAAGTAATGTGGGGCTATTTGGTTGTACTAAAGGAGCAATGTTTAAAGCATTAAGTGTTGAAGGAGACGTAAAAGGAAATACTAGAGTGGGAGGTATTATAGCAAATGCTATAGATACAAAAGTAGATAATTGTAATAACTATTGCAATTTAAACTCTAAATTGTGTATAGGCGGAATAGTAGCAAAATTTGAAGCTATTAATAAAGATGTTTCCATATCAAACTGTCAAAATTACGGTGACATTTTTTCAAGTGGAGTTAAATTAATTGGTGGTATAGTTGGATATTGTGATAATAAAAAAAATGAAGTAAAATTTGAGTATTGTACAAATTACGGCAACATTAGTCAAGAAAATCAAGAAAGTCCAAATTATCAAGTGGCTGGAATTTGTGGATTTGCTAGAGAAAACACTGTGTTTTACAGCTGTGCAAATTGTGGAGAAATTAATGCAATGGGCTCTACATATGGGATAGTATCAGGATATGTTAAGTTAATAGAAAATTGTTATAATACGGGTAATATAACAACATCTGATGGATATACCGCAGGAATTGCTGATACTCCTAAAAGAGTAATAAATTGTTATAATAAAGCTAGTATTACAGTTAAGGGTAATGCTATTTACCCAGCTGGCGGTATATTAAGTATTAGTAAAAATGTAGAAGAAATTTCTAATTGTTATAATTTAGGCAATATTAAAGGATATCAAAATATAGGTGGAATAATAGGATGTTTAAGTTCAAAAGCTAAAATTAACAATTGCTATAATAAAGGTGAAGTAATAGCTAGAAATTGGACTGCTGGTGGAATTGTTGGCTGGATGGGTGAAAATGCTAATAATAGTGTAATACAAAATTGTTATAATACTAAAAAAGTTTCTACTGGCGGTAATATAGGTGGAATTATAGGTGGACTTAATAGTTTGGCAAGTGATAAGCTATCACTGGAGAATTGTTATTATTTAAACTCAATGGCAAATGTTGGAATATATGGTTATGAAGATATTAATACTAATATAGAAGGAATGGAAGAAAAAAATATGAAAGAAGTTAGTTTTTTAGATAAACTGGGAAATGAATTTAAAAAAGATACAAAAAATTTAAATAACGGATATCCTATACTTGGATGGGAATAGAGAAAATATCAATTGTAATAAATAAAGCTTACACAATATTAAAAAATGTGTAAGCTTTTAGTTTTTAACACCAAAATGTTATTGTAAGAATACTAAGTAATCTTTTTAGTATGCTTTTTTTCTCATTGTATAATGTAGGCATTTTTGAAGGATCAGAAAATATATCTATGCTATCTGTTAATTTTATTTCTTTTAGTGTCATATCAATATCTTTTTTATATATATTTTTTACTTCGTATATTTTGTAACTTTCATTATATGGAATAATTACAAGAGTAGAATCATTTAGTTCGCTAAGGTATATATCAGAAATCTTAAGTAGGCTATTTTTTGCGTCTTGATTATCTTTAATTAATGTATAAAGTGCTTCAATTCTTTCTGTACTAACAGAATTTGTAACATTATTAAATAAATATCCAAGATTTGTTAGTGGAAGATCAACCGTATTATTGTGTAAATTTTTTATATTCATATTTATGTTTGAAATTGATACTAGTTGTACAAAAGTACCTTCAACTTCAAAAGCAGTAAGCAAAGAATTAGTATCCATTGATATTCCATCTAGTTTTCTAAAACTCAAATCTTTATAAGATTTAATAAACTTTTCTTGGAGTAGAGTATGGTTTATTAAACTGTATTTTATTTTTTCTACCAAGTTAGATACACCAATTTCATAAGTATTTAAAAGTTTATTTCTAATAAGTGAAAATAATTCATTATTAAGCTCTGTATTTTCAGTTATCAATATACTTTGTAATCTTTTAAGTTTTAGTGCATAATCAATATCTTTGTATATATTTTTGGAATTTATTAGTATTTTAACAAGCATATCCTGAAATTTTGTAGTATCTTCAAGTATTAAATTTTCGTAATCATTTATTTTTTCAAGCAAGCTATCATCTATTTTAAGTAAGTTTAATTCATTAGAATCTTCATTATCTTCTGATTTATTATCTAGTTTTAATAGAGCTGACTTTATAGCAACCTTTATTTTCATTTGCTCATCTTTATATTTTTTTAGCTCTTGTTTGTTTAAGATATTTTTCTTTATATTAATGTAATTGTCATCTAACAACTTATCAAGAAAGCATAGTTTGTTATAATTTGAATTCAATTTACTAATAGCATCCAACAATATAAGAGTATCGTCATAATTTTTAAATTTATTCTTTTTTAGGAATCTTTCTAAAAATTTTATTGGATTATTATCAAATAAATTAATGTATAAGTCCTCTTCATTAGAATTTAATACAAAGCATAATTCAGTAAGAAGCCTTCCTTCTAGGAAGTATATATCATTATCTGCACATATCTTATTTCCAAGGAAAGTATTCTGATATGTTTTATATGTTGGAGAAATCTCAAGTGCTGTTGGAATAGTATAAAGTATTCTGCACACAAGATTTGATATTACTGCACGATTTATACTAAAATTTGAATATTCTATTTTATAGTTTTTAGTAGAAAGTGAGGCAGTAGAGTAACCGACTATATATTTGTCATCAGAAACTTTAGTCGTAGTAAAAACATATAACATTCTAAGATAAAATGATTCAATATTATTCATATCTTTTAAATAAAGTTCTTTTCTTAAAGCATCAAAATAGCCTGATTTATAATCTAGACTAGAATCTTTTCCAAAAATTACAGTATCTACATTTTCATATAATTTTTTATAAAGGTTTTTAGCATATAATTTGTTTATATAACCAAAATATATAAGTTTATTTACTAGATTTGTAACTTTTTCACAAAAGACATCATCAACGCCACATTTTTCCTTAAATTTTTCTAGATAATTCATAAAAAGCATTTTCCTCCATTTTCATATATCAATCCTTTATCAATTTTATATTAAAATTGATAAATAATCAATATTATATAGAGTAAAATAACTTAATTTTTAAAAATGTAATAAAATTGAAACACAAAAAACTGCTTTATCAGCAGTTTTTTGTCAACTATTTTTTTAGATAATTTTCTTTTGTTACTTGTTTTGCACGGGCTATAGCAAGTGAATTTTTAGGAATACTTTCAGTTATTACCGAACCTGCACCAACTATTGCATTTTCTTCTATAGTTACAGGAGCAAGTAAACTTGAATTACATCCTATAAATGCACCATCTTTAATTGTTGTTCTATTTTTCTCCCATTTTGTATTCATGTTAGCTGTTATTACCCCGCATGCAATTTCTACGTGGTTACCTATATCAGCATCACCAGTATATATCAAATGAGGAATTTTAGTTCCAACACCTATGTTTACATTCTTTGTTTCGGCAAAGCTTCCAACTTTACATTCAGAACCAATATTTGATTTTGGTCTAATGTGTGCAAAAGGTCCAATTAGTGCATTATCTCCAATAACACTATCTGTAATTTTGCTTGACTCTACTGTAGTCGAATTTCCTATTTTAGAAGATATTATAGTAGAGTTTGGTCCAATAATGCAGTTGTCTCCTATAACAGTTTCACCTTGAATATTTGTCCCAGGATATATAATAGTGTCTTTTCCAATTATTGCATCTATACTAATGTATGTATTTGATGGATCAATTAGAGTTACACCATTTTCCATATGAAGTTTTCTTGTTTTATTAAGTAGAGTTTGAGTTGCAATAGAAAGCTCTTCTCTAGAATTTACTCCTTGGAATTCTGACATATCAGGCATTGTATAAACACCAAAATTGTATCCTGCTTTTTTTATATGCGCTGGGATATCTGTTATATAATATTCTCCTTGAGCATTGTTGTCATCAAGTTTAGAGAAAGAATCTTTTAATAATTTTCCATTAAAGCAGTAAACACCTATATTTACTTCTTTAACTTTTTCTTCAGATTCATTACAATCTTTTTTCTCAACTATTCTGCTTAAGTTTCCATTATTATCCCTTATAACTCTTCCAAGAGAACCAGGTTCATCTACAATACCAGATAAAACTACACCACCGTAGTTACCTTGATTACAGAAAGTAACTAAAGATTTAATTGTTTGTGAAGATATAAGCGGTTGGTCACCATTTATAACAACTACAAGATCATCATCTTCAATATACTTTTCAGCCTGCATAACTGCATGCCCAGTACCAAGTTGGTTTTCTTGGTAACAGAATTTTACATTATTTCTTGTTTTACTTACATGTTCTTCAACTTGTTCTTTTTTATATCCAGTTATAATATAAATTTCTGATGCGTCTGCATCTTGGCATGCATCACATACATAATCTATTATACATCTATCATAAACTTTATGAAGAACTTTATGAAGATCTGATTTCATTCTTGTTCCTTTTCCTGCAGCAAGAATTATTGCTTTAACGTTTTTCAAAAAAATCACTCCCTTTTAATAGTAATTTTAATTACTAAATGACATTTTAGCATATAAATAATGAAAAGTCTATATAAAAATTTCAAAAAAATGGTAAAAAAAGCGACAAAAAATGATTTTTTTTGTCGCTTTTATAGATTATTTATATTATTCAACGTTTTCATCAGCCGAAGAAGAATTAATTGAAATAAAATTTGAGGAATCTAGTTCATAAAAATCATTTTCATCTTGAACAGGTAAAGATTCTACTTTTTTTAGTTTCCTTTCAATAGTTCTAGATTTTTTTGAAGCAAGTTCCATAGTATTAGATATCTCAAGAAGTTTTTTATTTGTTTTATCTAAAATGTCACCAAATTTAGAAAATTCTGATTTAACCATTCCAAGTAATTGCCAAACTTCTGAACTACGTTTTTCAATAGCAAGGGTTTTAAATCCCATTTGCAAACTGTTGAGTAAGGCAACAAATGTAGTAGGACCAGAAATGACAACTCTATATTTTTGGGAAATAGTCTCACAAAGTGAAGTGTTTTTTAGTATCTCACAATATAAACTTTCAGTAGGTAAGAACATTATACCAAAATCTGTTGTATAAGGTGTTTCTATATATTTATCGTGAATATCCTTAGCAAAAGATTTTACAGAATTTTCAAGTTTCTTTTTAAGCTCTGTTATAAGTTCGATGTTACAATTTTCTTCAGCATCAATTAGTCTAGAATAGTCTTCAATTGGAAATTTTGAGTCCACAGGTAAATATACAAATTCATTGTCATTCTTTCCAGGGAGTTTTATTGCAAATTCTACTAAATCATTTGAAGAAGGTCTAGTCTTTACGTTTGAATCGTATTGTTCATTTGTTAAAAATTGATCAAGTATATTTGATAATTGAACCTCACCCCAGTATCCACGTGACTTTACATTTGTAAATACCTTTTTTAAATCTCCAACTCCTTGTGCTAGACTTTGCATTTCCCCAAGGCCTTTGTATACAGATTCAAGTCTATCATTTACTATTTTAAATGATTCTCCAAGTCTTTTTTCTAGTGTACCTTGCAATTTTTCGTCAACTGTAACACGCATTTTTTCTAACTTTTCGTTATTGTCTTTTTGCATAGATAATAAATTTACCTCAACAGTTTTTCTAATATTTTCAAGTTTTTCTTCCATATTTTTTCTGTTATTTTCAAGTTTTGTTTCATTTAAATTAGTTAAATTTGTAAGTTGCAGCTGTTGTGTATTTGAACTTTCTACTATTTTATTTGAAAGTTCCTGACGAGTTTGCATTAGCGTAGTAGCAAGTTCTTGACGTGTTTTTGAAAATTCGTCAGATAATATTTTAGAACTATCGTTATTTTTTTTAGAAATTAACAGTCCAATTGTTACAACTAAAAGCACAATTGTTATAATTAATAATATTAAAGTTATATCCATATAAAAACCTCTCCTTAAATTTAATGATCTAATTATATAATAAGAACTTTTGTTTGTCAATTTAAAAATGAAAATTCCCGACTTTTTTTAGTCGGGAATTGTAATTAGATTTCAAGTACTAAATAATACTTGATTTTGGGATTAGTCTTATCCGCTATAGAACGGATAATCTTAAAATCTTCAAGTCCTGTTACATCTATCATAACTGGATTGATAAGCTCCATATCAAAGAAAAAATTAGATATAGTTTTTGAAAAATCTTCGGAAATCTCTACTGAAATTTTTCCGATATCTACTGGGATTTCGCTATGCTTCATTTTTTCTTTTAACTGTTCTTTGACGTCGTCAAGTAACTTTGAAACATTTTCAGTTCTCTTTTTGTTGTAAGAGATGGAGTAGGCCTGATAGTCCTTTTTTAAATCTTTTGAAATGCTCATTTGTATTTCTTTCTCCTTAAAAAATTATTTTTTGGTTCAAATCATAGAACTTCTTATATTATACCATAAAGTTTACATAAAAGCAATAGAATAAAAGAAAAATTAAACTATATAAGTTTGTCTAAAGTTTTAAAAATGGCAATTTTATTTGAAATTATTTCATTATTAAAATTATTTATGTTTGTAAAACAAGACAAGGGATTTCCGCTGCTTTTTGAAAGTTCCACCGTAAGAGAAAATACATCATCTAAGTAATCTCTAAAATAATCCATAAATCCGTACTTTAATTTATCTTCTACAATATAATAATTGGTATATTTTTTATAAATTTCTGAGGTCTGCAGATGAAAATTAATTTGCTTCTCTTTTGCTTTATCACTTGGAATGGAATAAAGCTCACCACCAGTTGTATGATACGAAAATATAGCAATGAGCTTTCTTTTCGAATCTTTTTTTAAGTTATTATGATAAAGATTAGTAATATAATTAAAAATTGCTCTTGTTTCAGGACACTTTTTATCAAGAGGTTCATATCCAAAAAATCCAATTGGACCTGGCATATAAGCAGGAATATCATTATAACGTAAATTTCCAAATTTATGAGTTTGTCTATATTTTTGCAAAATATTAAATTTGTGGATAGAATTTGCATTAGGATCAATTCCAATTCCATTTGACGACCATATTGGCAGCACTTTTTCTGTTAGATTGCAGTCATTTAATATTTTTATTATTGATTCTCGCATTTTCTTATCATCTATGAAACCCGTAGAAGATTTCAATATTTCTTGATAAAGCTTTGGAACCTTATATTGCTTTATAGCATTTTCATCGTCTTGAGCATAGGCTCTTACATATTTTAGTGAAGATAATTCAAGCTCTTTTATTGTTTTATTTTTGAAGTTTTCGTACAATATGGAAGATGAAATTTTAAATCCCTCAGGATTTAGCACAGGAATTATATGGAAGCTATACGTATTAAATATATCTGCTTTTATTTTAGTGTCGAGTAGCAATGTTGCTAAAAATTCTAGCATAAAATATACAGTAGCTACTTCACAACCATGTGTTCCCCCAAGAAGTACTACATCATTTTTTCCATTACCAATTGTTATTGAATATATAGGGTAATTAAAATTAGTGTATCCTATTATATGTTTTTTAGGAAATCTTTTATTATCAAAATTGCTTGTAATGGCTCTTTCACTTAATATATTTATATACTTGTAAAGAGATTCGAGCGTCAAAATATAACTTTTTATAAAAATTTTTTCTTCCAAATCGATCACCTTATATAACAATATTCAAATTTTAAAAAACTATGATATTATTTTACGGTATGTATTATTTGACAAAAAAATATAAAATGTAACAAAATTATTGATTATAAATTGAAATTATGGTATATAAGTTAATAAAATGGAGGGAGATTAATGAAAGAAAAAATAATAGAACTTTTAAGGTCAACAAATAGAGATGGAATTGAAGATGTAATAACATTTTTGACTGAAAAATCAGACTTCTTTACAGCTCCAGCTAGTACTAGATTTCATGGGGATTATGAGGGAGGACTTGCCGAACATAGCCTTAAAGTGTATGAGATACTTGATAGGAAAGTAAAAAGTGGAATTTATGATATAGAAGTAGATGATGCTACTATAAAAATAGCTGCAATACTTCATGATATTTGCAAATGTAATTTTTATAAAGTAGATTACAGAAATGCTAAAAATGCACACGGAGATTGGGAGAGGGTTCCATATTATACAGTTGATGATACAATTCCATATGGACATGGAGAAAAATCTGTTATGATGATAACTGAATTTATGAAATTAACTAATGAGGAAAAATATGCAATCCGTTGGCATATGGGATTTACAGAACCTAAAGAGGTATATGGTACAATAGGACTTGCTTATAAAAAATATCCTTTAGCTCTTATGTTATTTGAGGCTGATCTTGAAGCAACATATATGTATGGAATATAAGATTTTTTGAGAGGTTTATTATATGAAAAAGTGTTTTAATAGTGAAAAATATATAAAGTTACAAAGTGAAAAAATTAGAGACAGAATAAAAATGTTTGATAATAAACTGTACCTTGAATTTGGAGGTAAACTTGTAGATGATTATCATGCAATGCGTGTTTTGCCTGGATTTGAACCTGATATAAAAATAAAAATGCTAAAAGAGCTAAAAGACCAAGCGGAAGTAATATTCTGTATCAATGCTAATGATATTGCCAAAAGCAAAATAAGGGCAGATCATGGTATATCTTATGATTTGGAAGTTATAAGATTAATAGAATATCTAAGGAATATAGGACTCACTGTAAATAGTGTTGTAGTGACTTTATTCTCAGATCAACCCGGTGTTGATAAGTTTAGGAATAAACTAAAATCATACAATGTGGAAACATATTTTCATAAATTTACAAAAGGTTATCCTACAGATGTAGAAACTATAGTAAGTGAAGAGGGGTATGGCGCAAACCCTTATATAAAAACTACAAAACCTCTTGTGGTAGTTAGTGCACCTGGACCTTGTAGTGGAAAACTTGCAACATGTCTTTCGCAACTTTATCACGAGTATAAAAGAGGAGTAAAGGCAGGATATGCTAAATTTGAAACTTTTCCAGTTTGGGATTTATCATTAAAGCATCCAGTAAACATAGCATATGAGGCTGCAACCGCAGATCTTAATGATAAAAATATGATAGATTATTTTCATTTGGAAAAATATAATATCAAAGCTGTAAACTATAACAGAGATTTAGAAGTTTTTCCTATATTGAAAAATATTTTACAAAAAATCGTTGGTAAAGATATATATTATTCTCCAACAGATATGGGAGTAAATGTAATTGGAAAATGTATAGAGGATGATGATGGAGTACAGCAGGCTGCAAAAAATGAAATAATAAGAAGATACTATAGAGCACAAAATGATTTAAAGATGGGGAATGGTAGTGTTGAGATATGTGAGAGAATAAAACTTTTGATGAATGAACTTTCAATATCTGAAGCGGATAGAAAAGTAGTAATGGCAGCTTTAGGGAAAAAAACAGAGAAAAAAGCTCATGCTGTTGCAATAGAACTTTCAGATGGAAAAATAGTAACAGGAAGAAAAACGGAACTTTTAAGCCCCATAAGTAGTGCTATTATCAATGCTATTAAGGTTTTGACTAATATTCCAGATGATGTATTTTTACTTTCCCCATCTGTATTAGAACCAATTATAAATTTAAAAGAGAATAGGCTAAAAAAGATTAATAAAACACTTGAACTTGATGAAGTTTTAATTGCACTTAGTATTTGTTCTGTTACAAATCCAATAGTAGATAAGGCGCTTATGAATTTAGAAAAGTTAAAGGGATGTGAAGCACATTCTACGTATATAGTTTCAAAGAATGATTTAGAACTTTGTAATAGTTTAGGAATTAATTTAACTTCTGAAACTGAATTTTATGATAGTTAAAATACACAAAAACATATCTAATATTAATATGTATTGGATATGTTTTTACTTTACTATATAAATTAATTAGAAAAAAATAAATTAAAACCTTGACATCGCCAAAAAATTATGGTAGTATATTAAATGTGTTAGCGGGTATGGCGAAATGGCAGACGCGCCGGACTTAGAATCCGGTGCCGAGAGGCGTGAAGGTTCAAGTCCTTTTACCCGCACCAATAACATAAAGATTCTCGGCTTTTTATAGGCCGATTATTTTTTTATGTACAAATTTTTGTAATATTGTTAAGGAGTAATATATGAGATTAAGTAAATTTAATGTAAAAAAAATAAATTTTAATGATATAAGTAAAGATTATAGTGGTCAAGACATTCTTCTAAAAGGTGGAGAACTTTACCAATTTGAAAGCGGAATATATGCTTATGGAAATCTTTGGACTAAACTCGAGAGAACTGTTGAAAATATTATAATAGATGAACTAGATAAAGCAGATTGTATTCATGTAGAATTTCCAAAGTTGCAACCAAAGAGTGTATGGGAAAAATCTGGTAGATGGGACACATATACAAAAGAAAATGACATTATGTATACGATTGAAAATAATTTTGGGGAGTATGGCCTTGCTCCAACAGCAGAAGAATGTGCTACTATATTTGCTGCAAATAGATTACCATCTTATAAAAATTTACCAGCTACATATTATCAAATAAGTGAAAAATTTAGAAAAGAAATAAGGGCTAGAGGATATCTTTTCAGACCAAGAACTTTTGTTATGATGGATGCATATTCATTTGATAAAACAGAAGAAGACATGAAGAAAAACTTTGATAAAATGCACGATGTATATATGAATATATTTAAAAGACTTGGAATTGATATAGTACCAGTTGTAAGTGATGGTGGTACTATGGGTGGAAGAGTATCAGAAGAATTTCAAGCAATAACAAAGCTTGGAGAAGATATAATTTTATATGATGAAAAAACAAAAAGAGGCATAAACAAAGAAGTACTAGAATTTGAAGATAGTGAATGTTTTATCAAAAAATTTGGAAACTCAGAACTTGCTTCAATGAAAGAATATAATTCTGTGGAATTAGGAAATAATTTTACACTTGGTACGAAATATTCTGAATCAATGAAATTATATTTTAATGATGAAAATGGAGAAAAAAAACCATATTATATGGGATGTTATGGAATAGGACTTGGAAGAATAATTGCAACTATATTAGAAAATAATGTAATTATGAATGAAGATAAAATAAATGGTTTTATATTACCATATAATATTGCTCCTTACAAAATGCAAATAATCTATAAAGAAGATAAGAAGGATATTGCAGAAGAACTATATTTAAAATTAAAAGAAAATGGAATAGATGCTATATTAGATGATAGAGCAGATTTTTCTCTTGGAAACAAAATTCAAGATGTATATACACTTGGAACTCCATTTTTTACAGTTATAGGAAATAAGTTTGATGGGACTTCATTTGAAATTGAAAATTCAAAAACAAAAGAAAAATTCAACGTTAACAAAGATAATATAATGGAATTCTTTAAGAACCTTTAAGAATAAATAATAAAAAACATCTCAAAATATTTTTGAGGTGTTTTTTTATGGAAAATAGTGTTAATTTCAGAACTGACATGGCTGATGAGAGAGTAGATGAATATAAAAGAGTCAATAATTTAACATATCTTGATGGGGTTGAGGTAATTCAGAATGAAAAAAATAATATTACAACAACAGTAGTCAAAATAACAAATGAAAATGGAGAAAAATCATTATCTAAGAAAATAGGAGATTATATTACAATAGAAACAAAAGATATAAAATATTTGGAAGATAAAGAAGAACATGAACTTGTTAAAATAGTTAGTGATGAGTTAAAAAATCTTATAAAATGTAAAGAAAAAAGTAATGAAAAATCATCAATACTAATTGTAGGCCTTGGGAATGAATATATTACACCAGATGCACTTGGTCCTAAAGTTGTAAAAAATATAAATATAACAAGACATGTATTAAATATTGCAGGAGATATTGCAAATCCTAATCAAAGAAGTGTTTGTGCGATTATGCCAGGCGTACTTGGAACTACTGGTATAGAAACATTTGAAATTGTAAAATCCGTTGTTGACAGGATAAAACCTGATATTGTTATTGCAATAGATAGTCTTGCTTCGTCTAGCATGCATAGAATAGGAAATACAATTCAACTTTCAGACACTGGAATAACTCCTGGAGCTGGAGTTAGAAATAAAAGGGAAGGGCTCAATTATGAGAGCTTAAATGTACCAGTTATTGCACTTGGTGTTCCTACTGTAGTTGACTTTGTGACCCTAACTAACGAAGCAATTGATAAAATGATAGATAAAACGGCAAATGAAATAGAAGAATTTGAAGATGTAGATAACGATCAACTAAAAAATATAGTAGGATTTTTAAATCAAAAAACAAGGTATGATATGGTTGCAAATCTTTTAAATAGTGATAGTTATATATTTACTCCTAAAGAAGTAGATGAGTTAATTGACGTTACTTCAAGTATAATAGGTAAATCTATAAATTTGGCACTTGATGTTAATGAGTTTTAAAGGTTTAAAATGTAATTTAAATGTAATAACAAAATTATTGTATTATATTGCATTTTTTATTTGTATATAATATAATTTTTATGCGTGTTATAAGGGGAGATAAAACAAATGAAAAAAGGAATAAGTTTAATTACGTTAATTATTACAATAGTTGTAATAATAATTNTACAATAGTTGTAATAATAATTTTAGCAGCTGCAGTAATCCTTACGCTTGGAGATAATAATCCAATTGATAAGGCAAAAGAAGCAAGAAGAATATCAGATATAGCAAATATAAAAGAAGAAATACAAATGGATGTACTAGGAAAACAACTTGAAAATGCAGGTGATATATCAGATGCTACTTTACAGGAAATATTAGAAAATTATGGAACTTTATCAGAAGAAGAAAATTTAATGGATAAAACATTAACTACAACAAAAGGAAGCTATGAAATAAAAGTATCAGATATATTTAAATCAACAACTGGAACTCATGAGGTAGCAAATGCACCAGATATAAGTGGATTTAACAAAGCAAATACTTATTATGTAGCATATAATCTAAATGAAGAAAAAACAACATACATCGAAGAAGAAATTAGAATGTCAGAAAGTATAGCCCAAAGCAATTGGTATGACTATACAGCAGGAATAAATCATTGGGCAAATGTAAAAACGACAGGTGGAGGAAATGATTGTTATTGGGTATGGATACCGAGGTATGCATATTGTATAACAGAAGGATATCAGTCTAATTCTGCAGGAACAATAGAGGTGAAATTTTTACAAGGAACAACTAATAAACCCATAGATGGTAGCAGTATAACAATAAGTAATAGTTCGGGTTCTGGAAATTGGAATGTGCACCCAGCATTTTGGTTTGATAAAAATAATAATGGGGTAGAAGATGCGGAAGAACAATTAGCTGGAATATGGGTAGCAAAGTTTGAAGCAAGTAGTAATAGTAGTGATGTAGTTGAAAATCCATCTCCAGAGCAACTTGTAACAAATGGTGGAGGTAATACGACAGCTCTAAAGGTAAGAGTAAAACCAAATGTAACAAGTTGGAGAGAAATAAATGTAAATAACATATTTACAGTGTGTCAAAGTTTAACAACAAGTGGAAATTCATTAGAGAACACAAACAATTTAGATTCACATATGATGAAAAATACCGAATGGGGAGCTGTAGCATATTTAAGTAGAAGTGTATATGGAAAAAATGGCGAGGTATGGAATAATCCATATTACAATAATGCAACAAATCGTTCACCAATAACAGGCTTATGTGGAAATGAAACAAATGGCAAAAATAATGCCACAACAAATATGAGTAATACTGTAAAATATAATGAAATAGGTGGAGGAAATGCTTCTACAACAGGAAATGTATATGGAATATATGATATGGCAGGGGGGGCATGGGGATATGTAGCAGGAATATACACAGGTGCAGCATCTAACAATAATAGAAGTAAATTATGGGATTCTAACAATTCAAAATATGTTGACAAATATACAAATACTACAGACTCACAATCAACTTATTATGGAAACACAGATAAATATGGAGATGCAGTATATGAAACTTCTAGGTCTGGCTATAGCAGTACTGGTAGTTGGGACTCTAGTTACTCTAGCTTTCCTTTTTCTAGATTCCCAGTGTTCAAACGTGGAGTACATGCTTACTATGTTAGCAGTGCAGGTGTGTTTGCATTCGACAACTATGCAGGTGATGCTGATTCTAACATCAGTTTTCGTCCAGTAGTTATTAATTCAAAACCATAGTACTAATATAACTCAGTATTTATCAATAAAATTAAATAATATAAAATGGATATTGCTTTTTTTGTGGTATCCATTTTTAAAAATAATATCTAAAACTTACTAAAAATGGTA
>HF996757.1:26110-35270 GCA_000433335.1 Clostridium sp. CAG:1219
CTAAAATAATATAAAATAAATTTTAATTTAGTAGGTGATTTAAATGAAAAAAAATATAAAAATTATATATGTAGCATTTGTAATGCTTATAAGTTTTTGCATACCACTTATGTTTAATGGTGTGTTTGCAAGTGATGAAGGAATTGTAGATTATGATGCAACTAACGATTCTTACACTTTAAATGATGAAGATAATAAAATTTATATGCCATTTTTAAGAATTGCTTCAGGAAGTGTAAATATAAATAGTGAAATAAATAACATGGGGGCTATTTTTTCTTCTAGCACCATAGACTTAAATAGTAAGATAAATAAATCTAACTTTATTTTTGCATCAGATACTATAAGAGTAAATAATGATGCAAAAAATAGTATAATGTTTTCAAATTCTAATATAATTGTTGACTCCAAAATAAGTGGTGACTTGATACTTTTAGCAAGTTCAGAAATAACAATTACAGAAAATGCTTCTATTGATGGGGACGTGTTATTTTTAGCTCCAGTTATAAATATAAATGGTAATGTAAGTGGAAATATAATTGGATGTGCAGGTATCGTTAATGTTAAAGGTAAAATAGAAAAAGATTTAAGAGTAATGACTGATTCAGTAAGTATAGATAGCAAGGAATTAATTTCAGGAAAGATCTATATTGAATCATATAGCGAAATTCAAGGAATAAAAGATATGTATCCAGATGCTGTTATTAAAATTGCTGAAAAGAAATCAGAATCTGTTATAGATAAGCTTATATATGGAATAATTACTTGCTTAACATTTACTTTAATTTACATTTTAATATATATTTGTTCAAAGAAGAAATTTTTTGCAAATCAGCTTGAAAAGATTAAGAAAAATACAACTAAAACAGTACTTATTAGCATTATAAGTTTAATTATTGCACCTGTAATTGTTATACTAGCAATTGTATTATTTAGTATAAGGCTTTATTTTATAGCTGTTCCAATATTAGTTATATATGCGGCAATGTTAATAATAGCTGCGATGCTTTCAGTATTTGTTATAGGATCTACCATTACATCATATATATGTGAAAAATATTTTAAGGAAAAAAATGACATTTGGAATTATGGGATGAGTTTTATTGTATTTTTAATATTATATGGACTTTCAATTGTTCCATTTTTATCTGGATATCTTCCAATAGTATACTTGATGGTATCTATGGGCATTATGACTACTTGTGCAATTACTAGGGTAGAAAAAGCAAAAGAAGAATAGTTTAAAAAAAATATTTATTACATGGAGGCATTTTTATGACAAGTTATCATAAAGGTACAACTAGTGAAGTTTTAGATGAACTTGAAACTAGCCAAAAAGGATTAAGTGAAGATGAAGCAAATATAAGAGTTAAAAAATATGGCCTAAATAAATTAATGGAAACCAAAAGAAAGAGTTTGTTTATTAAATTTATTGAGCAATTTAAAGATTTGACATTAATTATTCTTCTTATTGCTGCATTTATTTCAGGAACTGTATCCATAATTACAGGGGAAGAGAGTCTTACAGACAGCATAATAATATTTTTTGTTGTAATACTTAATGCTATTTTAGGCCTTATTCAAGAAAATAAGGCTGAAAAGGCAATTGAAGCACTAAAAACTATGTCTACACCTTACATAAAGTGTAGAAGAGAAGGTAAGATTGTAAGTGTTAAGGTAGAAGAATTAACTATTGGAGATATTGTTTTGCTTGAGGCGGGAGATTATATTCCAGCTGATATGAGAATTATAGAATCTCATAGTTTAAAAGTGGAAGAGGCTGCTATAACAGGAGAATCACTTAGTGTTGAAAAAACTAGTAGAGAAATACTTGAAGAAAGCACCGCTATAGCAGACAGAAAAAATATGGCTTATACAGGAAGTAGTGTTGTGTATGGAAGAGCTGAGGGTGTAGTGGTAAGCGTAGGTATGAACACTGAGCTTGGAAAAATAGCAAAATCACTTGTAAACCAAAAAACAGAGAGTACTCCACTTCAAAAGAAAATGAATGAGCTTAGTAAAGTTTTAACTATAGCAGTTTTAGTCATAGCACTTATTATGTTTATAGTTGGAATAGCTCAAGGAAATCAAATATTAGATGTGTTTATGCTTGCAATATCACTTGCTGTTGCGGCTGTACCAGAGGGGCTTTCGGCCGTAATAACTATTACACTTGCAATAGGTGTACAAAAGATGGCAAAGGAAAACGCTATTGTAAGAAAATTGTCAGCTGTTGAAACACTTGGTGCAACAGAAGTAATTTGTACTGATAAAACTGGGACTCTAACTCAAAATAAGATGAAAGTTAGAAAAGTTTTTTTCCAAAATTGTGAGTATGAAATTGAAAATGAAGAGGATATTAAAAAGTTAAATTTATATATAAAAAATAAATCTGAAGAATTTGGTACTTTAGTTAATGGCTGTGTGTTGTGTAATGATACAAAATTTGGAGAAGATAATGGAAACAAAGTAATGTTAGGAGATCCTACAGAAGTTGCACTAGTGGATTTTTGTGAATTATTTGATATATCTAAAGAAAAAAGCGATGAGATGTATGAGAGAATTGATGAGATTCCATTTGACTCTGAGAGAAAGATGATGTCTACACTAAATAATATTAATGGTCAAAGAATAATGTATACTAAGGGTGCGACTGAATCTATAATTGAAAATTGTACTAAGATACTAATAAATGGAAAAATTGAGGAAATAACTAGAGAACAAAAGGAAAATATAATAAATCAAAATAAAGCTATGGCAAAAGAGGCCCTAAGGGTACTTGCATTTGCCTATAAGCCCGTTAAAAAAGACGAAAAACTAGTAGAAGACAATATGATTTTTATAAGCTTAATTGGGATGATAGACGCTCCAAGAAAAGATGCTAAAAAAGCTGTAGAAAGATGCTTTAATGCTGGAATGACACCTGTTATGATTACAGGAGATAATATTGACACTGCTGTGGCTATAGCAAAAGAACTTGGAATTTTAAAAAGCGAGGATGAGGCAATAACTGGAGTAGAACTAGACAGATTGAGCGATGAAGAATTTGAAAGCAAAGTAAAAAAATATAGAGTATATGCAAGAGTTTCTCCGGAAAATAAAGTAAGAATAGTAAAAGCGTGGAAGAAACTAGGAAAAGTTGTGGCAATGACTGGAGATGGCGTAAATGATGCACCTGCAATAAAAGGTGCTGATATTGGAATAGGAATGGGAATAACTGGAACTGAAGTTTCCAAAAGTGTTGCTAGTATGGTGCTTGTTGATGATAATTTTGCTACAATAGTTTTAGCTGTAAAAGAGGGAAGAAGGATATATAGCAATATTCAAAATGCAATTGCATATTTACTTGCTTCTAATTTAGCAGAAGTAATAATTGTATTTATGGCCACACTTTTGAATAAAACCATTTTACTTCCTATACAAATATTATGGATTAATTTAGTAACTGACACAATTCCTGCAATAGCACTAGGATTTGAGAGAGAAGAAAAAGATATAATGAGGAGAAAACCAAGAAAAGCCGAGGAAAAATTTTTCAATCCATTCTTTACTTTTAGAGTTATAGTTCCAGGAATAATTAAATCATTAATAGTTTTTGTTGTGTATCTAGTTGTTAATAATGCATATTCCGAGAAAATGGCTAGTACGGCTGGTTTTTTAACACTTTCAATCATAGAGATATTATTTGCAATTGTGTGTAGATCAGATAAAAAATCTATATTCAAAATAGGATTATTATCTAATAAAATAATGTTACTATGTGTGATAGGAACACTAATTATACAGGGACTAGTTATATTTACACCGACTATCGCAAATTTACTTAAAATAGCAATATTACCAACAAATCTTTATGTTATGATAGGAATTGTATGTATTCTTACTATGATACTATTTGATATTATAAAGATAATAAATGCAAAAATATTTTTGAAGAAATAAATCATAATAAATTAAAATAAACATAGATTGTACTATAAAAGGTGGTATAATTTATGTTTAATTTTTTTGGAAAAAGAATGAAAAAAATGATGCAAAGCAGGTCTTGTTCTAGATTAAGTTATAATCTTGTAAGTTTTGAGAGAGCAAAGCAGATGATAGATTCACAGGAAGTTGTATTAATTGATGTTAGAAGTAAAAAAGAATATGACTCTATGCATATAGTAAATGCAATTAATATTCCACTTGATGAATTAAAACAAGGAAAATATAATCTTTCATATGAATGTAAAATAATGCCATATTGTTCCACTGGAACAAGAACAAAAGCTGCTATTGAGTATTTTAATAGAAAAGGATTTTCTAATGTTTATATCTGGGAATATGCGGCACTCGTTACATTTCCATATAAAAATATGTTAGTTTATAATAAGGAAAATATTTAAAGAAACGTATGTTATTGTAAACTGAAAACAATTTAAATAGCATAAAAATAAATACAATTCTTTTTTTTACGTACTTTTGTAACGCAAATGTAATAAAAATAAAATATTCCTGTTATTGCAATAGTTTAAAGGTTTTTATATAATAATGGTACATAAATAGTTATGTAGAATACAAAAGAGGTGTATTTATATATGTTAGAATTTTGGAAGAATGAATGGAAATTATTTTTAGAAGATTTAGGATTTGTAAAAAATGCATTTGCATCTATATTTGGGAAAGGTGATAATCCTTTAATGCTTAATGCTTCAAGTCAACAGCAAGAGCAACAAGAAAACATGGNNAAGAAAACATGGAAGAAATACAATTACCGGTTCAAGGGATGGAAAATATTGCACAAGAAGCTGTTATAGCTGAATATCAACCAGATGGTATTGATAATAAAGTTACAGCATATTTTGGCGAGAGTCTAGATGAATTAAGACAAAATGTTAGTGGAGATACAACACAACATGAAGTATTAAGAGAGTATGCACAGTACTTTAAGCCATATGCTGAAGAACAAGAAATGTGTAATTCTGCTTTTAGAAAATATTATGACAGACATGCATTAAAAATTGCTACTAAAGAATTGCCTATAGAACAAGCAAGAATCATCCAAAATAATGTTGACTTATTTATAAAAGGTCAAGAAGTTTTTGGCGAAGGTGGACAATTTATAGATTCCAGAGTAGATACTATTTTTGAAAAAGCTGGAATAAATGAAGTAGAAAAAGTTGTTAATATACTACATGATAACACAGAAGAGGGAGTAAATACTCAAGGTGAAAGATTATTTGCTGAAGTTATCACTCATATTGTTGACAATGGAATAAAGTATAATAAAGAACAAGGACTTGTAGAACCTGTTAAACTAGTTCTAGAAGAAAAGTTAAATGATGTTCATTCTGCTTTAAGAAATCATGAAGATTGGAACGATGAATATCAATCATTATTATCTCAAGAGAGAAAATATTTATATGCTTTAAATAGAATTGAACAATATGAAACAGAGCAAAGAATTTCTGAATTTGAACAAAAATTAGGAGACTTAGATACTAATAATCAATAATAAAAGCTGGGGAGTCAATGCCTATTATGGTATTGACTTTTCTATTGTTTTCGACCTTTTTATTATTTTATAAAAAAAACTTGTAAATACATATTTTTTATGATATAATCGTGAAATAGGTATGTTTTTACCTTTTATAAGGAGAGATGATTATGAAATGTATTTTTTTATGTGCAGGATATGCTACTAGATTATTCCCACTTACTGAGAATTTTCCAAAAGCATTATTAAAAGTTGGAGGTCGTGCTTTACTAGATTATATATTAGATGAAGTAAATTCTTTAGATGAAATAGATGAAATATATCTAGTAACAAACGCTAAATATACTCCACATTTTGAATCTTGGGCAAAAGAAAAAAATAATATAAAACCAATAACAGTAATTAATGATGGAACTTATACAAATGATGATAGATTAGGAGCTATAGGAGATATAAACTTTACTATAGAAAAATGTAATATAAATGATGATGTATTAATAATAGCAGGAGACAATTTATTTACATTTAAATTAAGAGAATTTGTAGACTTTTATAAGGCTAAAAATGCTCCATCTGTTTGTGTAAGAGAAGAAACGGATATAAATTTATTAAAAAGAGTTGGTGTAGCTGTACTTGATGATTCAAATAAGATTTTGGATTTCGAAGAAAAACCAGCTGAGCCAAAGAGTAAGTACGCAGTATATGCAGAATATATTTATCCAAAGGAGATACTTCCTGTATTTAAAGAGTATTTAGCAGAAGGAAATTCTAATGATGCTCCAGGTAACTTTGTGGCATATCTTTACAAGAAAATGCCTACATATGCATATCCTTTTAAAGGAGAATGTTATGATGTTGGAACACATGATGCACTTGCATATGTAAATGAAATTTATAGCAAAAAATAAGCTTTAAGTAGGGATTAATATGGAGAATGTAAGCAAAATTTCACGTAGTATAATTGTAGTAATATTTACAGCATTAATGGTATTTTTAGGTTATCAGAATATAATTGTAAGAATAAATTTTAAAGAATTATTTATGAGACCAATGCAATTTATAGAAATACCAAATCTTGCTAAAGTACTTTATGTAGTAGTTCTTATTATAATGGTGGTTATGTATGCTTATTTAAAAGAGAAGCTATATAAAATCAAAGTAAAAAGAAAATTATCGTTATTTTATAGGTATATATACCTTATAGTTTTGGGAACAGTTACATCATTTTTGTCTTTATTCCAAACAAGAAGTTTTATAGAACCATGTGATGCTATTATATTTACAGTATTATCATTATGTACTGGACTTGTTGTGAAAAAGATAATATTTAATGTTTCAAAGAGTGATATTTTATCAGTAATAGGAATGTTATCTTGCACATCTTGGCTAAATGTAATAATAAATAAGAATTATGTATATGTTTCAAGACTTATATGCCTTTTTGCAGTCTTAGTTATATGGTTTTTACAGATACTCGTAGATGAGTTAAAACAAAAAGGGGTAAAAAATTCTAAATACTTTAAACTAGCAATAGTTGAAGGGATTTTTATGGGAATTAGTGTGCTTTTAGGGATAAATCCTATCGTTTATTTATCGCTTGCTATTGTTATATTTTTTATATCGTTTAATTTAGATAATACGCATATAACTTTTCCTAGAAAGTTTGTGGAAAATATCTCAAAAGAAAAACGTGAATTTTTATATAAAATAGAAAGAATAAATGTTAGTAAGCTATTAATTTGTGTAATAGTAACTATAGGGATTACATGTATACTATTTTTAATAGGTATAAAATGTACTACTTCTTCCGTTTTTAACTTTAATAATAATGTATTAAATGAAATTGTTGAATTGTTTAATTCAAATAGGAATATCAATATTAATTTTAACTTTAGTACAAGCATTACAGATGGTATAACATATTGTAGAACCTTGCTTGTTATGTCTAAAAACTATTACATGTTTCTTATAGTATATATATTATTTATGGAAGGACTAGCATTTGTACTTAAGAGAAAATACGATACAAAATCAACAATAATGAAATTTATATTTTTAATGATTTTTTCTACTATGGTGGTATTTAAAGTTAACATTAACTTTTATCAACCAATACTTACAGTGTTACTTATAATGATAGCAATTGTAAATACATCTAATATTTATTTAAATAGAGAAGAGAGAATAAAATTACTCGTTGCATAAAAAAAGGAAGGTGAACTTTTTTGGCATATTATTCAGAAGATTTGATTGAAGAGGTTATATCTGTATGTGATATAGTTGAAGTTATATCTGAATATGTACCACTAAAGAAAAGTGGCAGAAACTTTATGGGACTTTGCCCTTTTCATAGAGAGAAGTCACCTTCTTTTTGTGTTTCATCTGACAAACAGATTTTTAAATGTTTTGGATGTTCTGTAGGTGGAAACGTAATATCATTTATTATGAAAATAGAGAATTTGGACTTCTGGGAAAGTGTTGAACTTTTAGCAGAAAGAGCTCATATAGATTTATCAAGGTACGAAATTAAAAATAATAATATAAGGAAAACTGAAACTTCTGTTGATACTGTAGATAAAGATAAGATGTTTAAAATAAGTAAGGATATTGCAATTTATTTTAATACTAAATTAACACAGATATTAAAAAGTGGAGAGTCTGAAGTCAAGGAATATCTAAAAAAAAGAAATTTAGATGCGTCTACTATAACAAAGTTTGGAATAGGTTTTGACGATGGAGGAGATCATCTAATTAGTCATTTAAGAAAACTTGGATATACTGAAAAAGAAATTTTAAGTGTAGGAGTAATCTTAAAAAATGATAGTGGCAGATATTATGATAGATTTTCTGGTAGACTTATTTTTCCTATATTTGATGTAAGAGATAGAGTTCTTGCATTTGGTGGAAGAGTACTTGATAAATCACTTCCAAAATATGTTAATTCACCTGAGACAGAGATATACTCAAAAGGTAGAAATTTATACTCACTTAACTTTGCAAAGAGGGAAACTCAAAAGTTTATACTTATAGTTGAAGGATATATGGATGCTGTTTCTCTTCAAAAATGGGGAATTACATCAGCTGTTGCATCTCTTGGAACAGCACTTACTGATAATCAAGCGAGATTATTAAAAAAATATACTGATACTGTAATAATTGGCTATGATCAGGATTCAGCTGGACAAGATGCTACGATGAGGGGACTTGATATATTAATTTCAAAGGGACTTAATGTAAAAGTACTAAGGTTAGATAAAAAAGATACTAAAGACCCTGATGAATATATAAATAAATATGGTGTAGAGAGATTTAAAAATTGCCTTAAAAATAGTATATCATTAGTTGAATTTAAAATTGATAAGCTTGAAAGAGCTATAGATATAAATGATATGGATCAAAAAGTGAAATTTTTAACACAAATAGCTTCAATTTTAGCTGGAATTGAGAATGATATTGAAAGGCAAATGTACATTGATCTTATAGCAAGAAAGTATAATATTGGCTCTGGACCAATATTAAGTGAAGTAGAAAAGAGACTTAAAAAATCTATAACAGAAAGCGTTATATTTGATTCTCAAATAATAAATAAAAAAATGCAAATGGTATCTGATATAAAAAAAAGATACGATGAATACATAATTGCACTTTTACTTTCAAAAAATAAAAATATACAACAATCTATTT
>HF996757.1:35277-43176 GCA_000433335.1 Clostridium sp. CAG:1219
ACAACAATCTATTTTTGAAAAAGTAGAGGAAAATTCTATAGAAGATGAAACGGTAAGAAAACTATTCCAAAAAATAAAGGAACTTAGTATATCTTATGATATTTCGAAGGTAGATATATTATCTAAAATTAATGATGAGAAACTTATAAAAGAATTAACAGATATAATGTATATAGATATACCCGATAATAAAGAAAAACTCTTGAATGAAATTTTAAGTAAAAAACAAAGAGATGGACTAATATTAAGAAGAGAAGAAATAATAAAAAAAATGGGTGAGAATATTTCAAAAGATGAATATGAAATGCTAAATATTGAACTTAACCAAATCGTATTAGAACTTTCAAAAAAATAAAAGGAGAAAAAACAAAATGGAAAAGAATAAAGATGAAGAAAAAACATTAAAGCAAAAAGGCAATAAAGATGAAAAATTAAAAATGTTCTTAAAAGATGTGAAAAATAAAAAAGATATAACATATAAAGAACTTAAAGCATTTATAGAGAAAGAAAAATTAACTCCAAAACAAGTTGCACTAATATATGATGAGCTTGCAAAGGCAAATTTAGAGATAACCATAGATCCAGAAATAGAAACAAAAGAAGATAACAAAAATGAAAATAATTCTACTCCAAGTGTCACTGAAGACAAAAAGGTTAATGAAAAGTTAGATGAAAATTCAGAATTAATAGATAAAGATGGTGTAAATCAGTTAGGAGATAATCTTGATAATTCTGTAGCAGAACTTGATATAGAACCAAATTTGGAAGATATAACAGAAATAGAAAAGAATATACTGTTAGAAGATGCTGACGATAATATCGATTTTGCTGATAATTTATCTGTTGATGATCCTGTAAAAATGTTTCTAAAAGAAATAGGAAAAATAAAACTTTTAACTTATGAAGAAGAAAATGAACTTGCGACAAGAATGGTAAATGGTGATGCTGAGGCGAAAAAACAACTTATCGAATCAAATTTGAGATTAGTTGTAAGTATAGCTAAGAAGTATATTGGTAGAGGAATGCACTTTTTGGATTTGATACAAGAGGGAAATTTAGGACTTATAAAAGCAGTTGAAAAATTTGACCAAACAAAAGGATATAAATTCAGTACTTATGCAACTTGGTGGATTAGACAGGCAATTACACGTGCAATAGCAGATCAAGCAAGAACTATTAGAATTCCTGTTCATATGGTTGAAACAATTAACAAACTTATCAGAACTTCAAGACATCTTTTACAAACATTGGGACGTGAACCTACTCCTGAAGAAATTGCTGCAGAACTTGAAATGCCTGTAGAAAAAGTAAGAGAAGTCTTAAAGGTAGCACAAGAACCAATATCACTTGAAACTCCTGTTGGAGAAGAAGATGAAAGTAATCTTGGAACATTTATACCAGATGAAGATGCGCTTTCTCCTGCAGAACAAGCAGCAGATGTATTACTTAGAGAGCATATAGAAGAAGTAATGAAAACTTTAACTCCTAGAGAGGCTAAAGTATTGAAATTGAGATTTGGACTTCAAGATGGAAGAATGAGAACCCTAGAAGAAGTAGGAAGAGAATTTGATGTAACTCGTGAGAGAATTCGTCAAATAGAAGCAAAAGCATTAAGAAAATTAAGACATCCAAGTAGAAGTAAAAGACTTAAAGATTTTATGAATTCTGAGATGTAAAATATAGAAAAGCACTAAAATTTGTTTAGTGTTTTTTATTTTTGAAAAAAAATTATAAATAAATATTGACAAAAAGAACAAATGGTTGTATACTATAAATGGTCAAAGAAAGTCAAAGTCAAAAAGGAGGCGCTAAAATGAGTTTATCAAGTGCAATAGAAGCATATATAAGGTCAAAAATTGAAACCCAAAATATGATTGAGCTTAGTAGAAATGAACTTGCAAATAAATTTAATTGTGTACCATCTCAGATAAATTATGTTATTTCTACTAGATTTATACCGGAACTTGGGTTTTACGTTGAAAGCAGAAGAGGCGGTAATGGGTATATAAAAATATCAAAAATTGAAATAAAAGATAGCGAAGAATTCCTTAATTTATTTGACAAGATTGGAAATAAAATGTCACAAAGTGTCGTTGATATTTATTTGAAGGATTTTTTAATATATAATGTTTTGAATGAAAAAGAAGCAAAACTAATAAAGGTTGCAGTTTCTGATAAAAGTCTAAAAAGCGTTGAGGCATCGAAAAAAGATAATGTACGTGCAGATATTTTTAAAAATTTATTAATTAATTTAATATAAAGGGGGAGTTATTATGAAATGTCAAAGCTGTGGAAAAAGAGAAGCTACTGTTAAGTATTTTGAAGATATAAATGGATCAAAGCAGGAATTACATTTTTGCACTGAATGTGCTGCCAAACTAGGATTTGAAAATTTTTCTGATATTTTTTCACCAATATTTACTATGGTACCATCTATATTTATAGATGAAGATAAAGAAAAGAAATGTCCAAAATGTGGATACACTTTTGATAAATATTTAAAAAATGGTTTTTTTGGGTGCCCGAAATGCTATGAAACATTTGATGAAAATTTAGATGAATTATTTTTAAAACTCCAAGGGAAAAACAGACATGTAGATAAGACTTCTCAAGAATTCACTAAAGAAGTAGAAAAGAAATCAAAAACTAAATTGACTAAAGAAGAAAAAGTAGCGATATTAAAAGGCGAACTTGCCGATTTAGTCAAAAAAGAGGAGTACGAGAAGGCAGCCGTTTTACGTGATAAAATAAGAAATATGGAAGGAAAGTAGGTGGTATATGTGTGGCAAAATGAAAAATTAAAAGATTTTGACGTTGCGATATCTACTAGAGTGAGAATTGCTAGGAACTTAGAAGACGAGAAATTTCCAAATATGCTAAGTGATGAAGAGGAAAAGAAAATTCTAAATAAAATCGGGGCATCAGTTGATAAGAAGAAATATGATTATTTTTACACAAAAGATATTGATGATTCTAATTTGTATTCTTTGGTAGAGAAACATATTGTATCAAAAGAATTTGCCAATAAGGAAAATACTGCAATACTTCAAAATAAAATTGGAAATGTTGTATGTATGATTAATGAAGAAGATCATTTTAGAGCTCAGGCATTTTCTTCGGGGTTTGATATTATGACATGCTATAAAAATCTAAAAGAATTTGAAAGTGATATGAATGTTAATTTAAAATTTGCAAAAAGTAAAAAATATGGTTATCTAACAGCTTGTCCTACTAATATAGGAACAGGGATTAGAGTTTCGGTATTACTTCATCTTGTGGGACTAGGAAATCTAGGATTACTTGACAGTATATTAAACCAGATTAGGGATATAGGACTTTCTGTAAGAGGATTATATGGAGAAAATACATCAGGCTATGGTAACATGTATCAAATTTCAAATCAAAAAACTTTAGGTGTGAGTGATGAAGATATAATAAATAAGGTGAGCATGGTTGTATCATCAATTATAGAACAAGAAAGAAGAGCAAGAAATATTTTAAAATCTAAGGGAATAGACTTTGAAGACAAGGTGTATAGATCATATGGAATTTTAAAAAACGCAAGAAAAATAAGTGAGGAAGAAGCTTTTAGACTACTTTCATATCTAAGAGCTGGTGCAAGTATGCAAATAATTGATGATATAAGACTTGAAAAAATTCAGGAAATTTTTGATAACATGCAGGAGAATAGTTTAAAACTAATATATAAAGAAGATATTTCAGAAAAAGATGATGCCAAGAAAAGGGCAGAATATATAAGAGAGGAGTTGAATTAATATGTATGAATTTACAGGTAGAGCAGAAAAAGTATTAGAAATAGCAAAAGATTTTTCAGAAGAACATAATTATCCTTTCATAGGAACAGAACATATTTTGTATGGACTTATAGCAGAAGGTGAAGGGCTTGCAAGCAAAATACTAGCATCACAAGGACTAACAGAAGAGTATGTTGAACAAGAAATACTAAAAATAGATGGAGTGATGGATACTAAAGCTGACGAGGTGGACTTTACTCCAAGAGCTAAAAGAATTATAGAAAATAGTAGAAGAGAATCTAAAAGGATGGGACAAAACTATGTAGGCACTGAACATATATTACTTTCACTTATGAGAGAAATAGACAGTGTAGCTGTAAGAATATTAATAGATGCAAATATAGACCCTCAAAGAATATTTGCAGATTTATTAAAGTTACTTAGTGAAGATTCACCAGTATCACCATTTAGAGAAAATGATGAAATGAATGAAAAAAATTCAGATACACCTACATTAAATCAGTATGGCAAATATTTAACCACACTTGCTAAGGAAGGAAAGCTTGATCCAGTAATAGGCAGAGATTCGGAAATTACAAGAATAATCGAAATATTAAGTAGGAGAACAAAAAATAACCCTGTTTTAATAGGTGAACCGGGCGTTGGTAAAACTGCTGTAGTAGAAGGACTTGCCCAAATGATAGTCGATTCTAAAGTTCCTGAAGTATTAAAAAATAAAAAAGTTGTGTCACTTGATATGTCTGCTATGATTGCAGGCGCAAAATATAGGGGAGATTTTGAAGAAAGACTAAAAAAATCATTAAATGAAATCCAACAAAATGGAAATATAATATTATTTATTGATGAACTTCATACTATAATTGGCGCAGGCTCAGCCGAAGGTGCAATGGATGCTGCAAATATTTTAAAACCACTTTTGTCAAGGGGAGAGGTTCAAATAATAGGTGCAACTACGTTAAGTGAATATAGAAAATATATTGAAAAAGATAGTGCACTAGAAAGAAGATTTCAGAGTGTAATTGTAGATGAGCCTAGTACAGAAGATACAATAAATATTTTAAAAGGATTAAAAGATAAATATGAAGCACATCATAAAGTAAAAATTTCAGAAGATGCAATTGAGGCCGCTGTTAATTTAAGCAAAAGATATATAAATGACAGATTTTTACCAGATAAAGCGATAGATCTAATAGATGAAGCATGTTCAAAAATAAAACTAAAAAGTGTGACTATGCCAGAAAAGGTAACAAAGTTAGAGAAGGAAATAAAGAAGGTAAATAAAGATAAAGAGGAAGCTATAATAGCACAATCATTTGAAGATGCTGCTAAATTCCGTGATAAAGAAAAAGAATTAAAGAAAAAATTAGAAGAAGAAAAAAATAAATGGAAAAAATCAGAACAAAAAAATGAGGCTCTAGTAACTAGTGAAGATATTTGTGATGTTATATCTAGTTGGACTAAGATTCCTGTTAGTAAATTAACAAAAAAAGAATCAGAAAAATTAAAAGAACTAGATACTAAATTAAAAGAAAGAGTAATAGGTCAAGATGAAGCTGTTGAAGCACTAGCAAGAGCAATAAAAAGAGCAAGGGTTGGACTAAAAGATGAAAAAAGACCAATAGGTTCATTTATATTTTTAGGACCAACTGGAGTAGGTAAAACAGAACTTACTAAGGCATTAGCTGAAAATTTATTTGGCGATGAAAATTCTATGATAAGATTTGATATGTCTGAATTTATGGAACCACATAGTGTTTCAAAATTAATAGGTTCACCTCCTGGATACGTTGGATATGATGAGGGTGGTCAGCTAACAGAACAAGTTAGAAGAAAACCATATAGCATAATACTTTTTGATGAAATAGAAAAAGCACATCCTGATGTATTTAATATATTACTTCAAATACTAGAAGATGGTAGACTTACTGATTCAAACGGTAGAACAGTAAGCTTTAAAAATACTGTTATAATTATGACTTCAAATATTGGTGCAAGAAGTATAACTGAAAATAAAACTATTGGATTTATGAGTAAAACTGATGCTACAAAAGATTATGAGAAAACTAAAAATGAAGTAATGGATGAATTAAAAAGGGCATTTAGACCTGAATTTTTAAATAGATTAGATGATATCATTGTATTTAAAAAACTTTCAGAAGAATCAGTAGAAAAGATTACAAGATTAATGTTAAAAGATTTTGAAAAATTAGTTGAAAATAAAAACATAAAAATAAGCATTGATGAAAGTTTGGTAAAATTTATTGCTAAAACTGGATTTGATACTGTATATGGTGCAAGACCTCTAAGACGTGCTATCCAATCTAACGTTGAAGATAAATTTGCAGAAAAAATGCTTGATGGAGAAATAAACGCTAAAGATAACGTAATAGTTAAATATAGTGATGGAGAAGTTAAAATAGAAAAAGTGGCAAATAAATAAGCCACTTTTTTCTTGAATTTAAAAAATCTATATGATATCATATATAAAGTATTATAAAAATGGAGGGATTTTTATGGCCAATTCTAAAATGATAATTGTAGAGGGCGCTCAAGGAACAGGGAAAACTACAGTTACAGATTATATTAGACATTCTATAAAGTATACTAATCTATATAGATTATCTGGAACTTCTGATAGTACTAAAGAAGGAAAGAAAAAAGCTCAAGCAATGTATGATGCTCTAATGGATTATATAGAGAAAATGCAAAATGAAAGTATAAATTTAGTGTTTGATAGAACATTCTTTTCTGAAGAAAATTATACTAGACTTGGATTTAAAGAGTACAGCTTTTCTGATGTTTATTATAATTTAGTAGATAGATTAAATAAAATGGATTATGATATATATTATATCACTCTTTATTTAAGCAATGAACAAGAATACCAACAAAGACTTTTAAGAAAAGATAAAGCATTACCTGATTATGCTAAATTTCAAGTTGAAAGTAGTATAAAACAACAAGAAGTTTATTTGGAAATGGCAGAAGAACTAAAAAATATAGCACCTAATATAAAGGTAATAAATATCGACACCAGTGTTGGTATAGAAAAAGTAAAAGAGAGAGTAAAAGAAATATTAGAATAATTTAAAAAAAACTTGAATGAAGACAAAAAAAGTGGTATAAAATAATTGTATATGGAGGGATTTATATGGAATTTATGAAAAAGGTAACGGAAATATCTAAAAAAGTAGGAGATGCAGCGACTGAAACATATAATACTGTCGCAGAAAAATCTGGAAAAATGTTTGAAGAAGCAAAATTAAAGATGTCTATTTCTACAAAAGAAGGAGAAATTGATGAAATTTATCTTTGTATGGGTAAAACTGTATATGATATGTATGCACAAGGTGAAGATGTAGGAAAGGTATTTACTAAAGAGTCTAAAAAAATAGATAAATTAAATACAGAAATAAAAGATATGAATAAAAAGATACTTTTCAATAAAAAACTAAGAACATGTGAAAAATGTGGAAAGGTTATAGCACTTGAAAGTGTATTTTGTTCTGATTGTGGTACTAAACAAAAACCAGTTAAAATAAAAGAAGAGGTAAAAGATAAAAAAGAAGAAAAGCATGAAGAAGTATGTCCTCAATGTGGTACTATATCAGATATAGATTCAAAATATTGTTCAAAATGTGGATATGATTTCAAAACAAAAAAATAGATTTTGGTAAGATATAAAAGCGTAAGGATAAAAAGAGTTTTTTTACTTTTTATCCTTTTGTAATATAAATGAAATGTTTTTTGAAATTTTTGTAAAAAATCGTTGACAAAATGAAATTAAAATGTTATTATATATATCGTTGTCGGAAGACAACAAATTAAAGAAAGTTTGATATATAAAAAAATATAAAAAAATCAAAAAAATCTATTGACTTTTTTTGCTACGTATGTTAAACTTTATTCAGTCACTTTAGAGTGGCAAGCACATTGAAAAATAAACAATACAAAAAGACGAACCAAAATAGGTTGTACAATAGGGTACAACCGTCAATAACAAAGTAAATTCGCGAAGATACAAAGTCGCGCAAATTTTGAGAAAAGGATATTTTAAACGAGAGTTTGATCCTGGCTCAGGATGAACGCTGGCGGCGCATTTAAGACATGCAAGTCGAACGAA
>HF996758.1:0-23841 GCA_000433335.1 Clostridium sp. CAG:1219
TATTGATTTTTATTTTTTTATATAATATAATTTACTTATATTGTAAGAGGTGTATTATGAAAATAGGTAAAAGAGGTTTTATATTTTATGTTTTGGTTTTAACTGTTTTAGGACTTTCAATATTGCTTATAGTATCAAAAATGACTAATAAAAAAGTACTTGCAAAAAGTGAAGAAGTAATTGAAAACTCTTTAAAGAGTATTGATGAGACAGAACAAGCAAATAATATTATTAATAAGTATAATTCTTTTAAAGGAGAAACTGTAAAATTAAGTAACGATGATAAAATAAAAATTAATGAAGATTTAATTCAAACTGTTCAAATAGACAGATTGATCGATACAAGAATCTACGTTAATGATTCATATAGATTAGCATTTAAGGATGGTAAAGTAGAAGACGAAGATATTTTTACTGCGGTAGGAAAATCTATAAAAGATATAGACGATGAATATCTTGATGCAGATAAAATAAACAGCATTTCACAAAAAGTATTTGGAAAAGAAATTAATTTTTCTAGCCTAGGATATGAAGTAGTAGATAATAAAGTAAAATTTGATGATAATACTTATTGTACAGGAGAATACAATTTAAAAATAAAAAAAGTATTAAAAAATAATGAAACAGGTGAATTTTTTGTTTATTTAGATGACGTTGAACTAAATAACAATACTATAAACGCTTTTAATACGGAGTATTATGTTTAATACGGAGTATTATGCAGCAGATGTTAAAAATACTTATGTAATAAGTGCAGTATTAAATGATGCTGAAAAATACAATATAACTGGAATTTATTGCATAGACTTCGAATAATGTAATATAAAAAATAAGACTACACATTATAGTTTATTTGTGTAGTCTTTATTTATATTTTCATTATTTAAAATTGAATATATATTTTCTGCCAAAATGTCATAATTTAAAGCCATTTTTATTTCATTTGTTATAGTAGCCTTGCAAGGAGAAATTATAATAGGAATATTAGAGGAATTTGCAATTAAAGGTAAAAGTTTTTTCCCATTTTTTGATATTCCAAGAATGTGTGCATATAAAATATTATTATTTATTCCTTGATCAAAGTCTATTTTAGTTATTCCAAGTAAGATATTTATAAGTATTCTTTTAATTCTTGTCATTTGATATCTTTTTGATTTTAGCTTTGATATAAAATCATCATATGAACTGGATAATACTATCTCCTTTAAAATTTTATTCTCTAGTCCTTCACCAATATCTTTTATATTGGCTAGTTCTTCTTTTTTTGTAGTTAGAATTTTATATCTTAGTATTTTAAATATATCTTTATTTAGGACATAGTTATTATTAAGTAATTCATAAGTTTCATTTGGAACATAATTTTGAACATTTTTAATTGAATTATTTAAAATTTCATTTCTGATTTGGGTAGCACTAATAAAGGAGTTATCCCTCTTTATACATATAGGTTCAATTTTGCTATTTAATTTTTTTAATGCACCTATGTACTCTATACCTAAAATATCATTGGAGTTTTTTATTATCTGCAGTTCTTTAGAAGTTAAAAAATTAGAAAGTACATTTTCTCTTGATTTTGCGAAAGAAACATTTTTTTCTTGCTCTTTTAAATTTTTCCAAAAGTTTTCTTCATTGTTAAGTATTTTATTTGAAATATTCTTTAGGGTTTTTATATTTCCGCATTCTGAGCCAAAGCAAACATAGTCTACGATTTTTAAACCCTCTAAAATACAAATAGCATAATATGAAAAATAACTTGCACTAGATATTGCATATATTTCAGGTAGCTCTATAACTAAATCTACCCCATATAGTATAGCAAGGTTAGCCTTTTTATACTTATCCATTATACTAATATTTCCACTTTGTGTAAAAGCTCCAGATATTACAGCTATGACAAAATCTGCATTTGTTATTTTTTTTGCTTCTTCTATATGATGAATATGTCCATTGTGAAAAGGATTGTATTCTGCAATTATTCCTAAAACTTTGATAAAAATTCCCCCTAATATTTACAAAAATAATATAATATGTTAATATATTTTGTAAGATATATTAATATTAACATAATATTTGTAAAAAGTAAAGGAAGTAAATTTATGAAAGAAGTGAAAATATATACTGACGGTGCGTGTAGCGGTAATCCTGGGCCTGGGGGATATGCAGCTATTTTGATATATAATGGAGTTGAAAAGGAAATATCAGGTGGCGACAGGGATACTACTAATAATAAGATGGAACTTACAGCAGTGATAAAAGGACTTGAAATGTTAAAAGAAAAGTGTATAGTTACAATTTATAGTGATAGCGCTTATATTGTAAATAGTATACAAAATGGTTGGATATATTCATGGAAGAAAAATAATTGGATAAAATCAGATAAAACAAAGGTTAAAAATATAGACCTTTGGGAAAAATTATTAAAACAAATGGATTTCCATGAGGTTTCATTTATCAAGGTAAAAGGGCACAGTGATAATGAATACAACAATAGATGTGACAGACTAGCTGTAATGCAAAGAGATAAAATGGCAAATTAAATTGAATAAAAATCACCATAGTGCATATTATGTTCTATGGTGATTTAATTATGAAAAAATATTTAATAAACTATTTAAGAGAAAATGGCAAAATGCTAAAGGCTATAGCAACCTTTATTATTATTGGAATAATAGTTGGAATAGTAATTTACTTTATTATACCATCTCAAATAAAAAAAGAGATGATAGAGTTATGCAAAAGTACTCTAGATATATCTAAGCAGGGAAATTTTAATAAATTAAATATAATATTGAATGGATGTATAAGTAGTTTTATAATTCTATTTATAATATACTTAACATCCTTTTTAATAATGCGGTCCACCAATTACTTTATTTATTGGAAGTATAAAGGGGATAGCAATTGGATTTTTATCAGCTATGTTAATTGAAGTATTTGGAACTGGAAATGGTATACTTGCTATATTACTAATTGTTGTAGTACCAAATATTATTTATATTCCTACCTTAATATATACAATAAATAATGCTATTAATTTTCATTATACTGTTACAGAAAAAAATATAATGGTTAGTAAGTTATTTAGGGAATTATACTTCTTAATTGTGAGCATTTCTTTATTTTTTGTGTCAATAGTATTAGAGCAAATAATGTCTTCAGTAATAATAAATATTTGGAAAAATATATAATCAATATATAAAAACATATAACATTACATAATTTTTTAAAAAACTCTTGCAAATTTGGGCAAAATGTTATAAAATAATGGCAGATTTGGGGGAGCAAACATGAAGATTATAATAGACGAATTCATTGAAAGTTTAAAAGCAAGACAAGCAACTGAAAATACACTTGCTTCATACGAAAGAGACATAGTTAAATTTAGCGACTATTTTGAAAAACAGGGAAAGAAGATATTCGATTTAAAAAGATCAGACATGCAAGAATATGTTGAATATCTTAAGGAGAATAATAAATCGAATTCAACAATTTCAAGAAGTGCAGCTTCAATAAAGGCATTTTATAAATATTTACTTAGTAAAGGACTTGCCGAGGAAAATATTGTAGATAAAATTGAAGCACCTAAAGTAGATAGAAAAGAACCTATGATATTGACTCAAAATGAGATTGAAAAATTATTGGAACAACCAGATACTAATGAATTAAAAGGTCAAAGAGATAAAGTAATGCTTCAAATATTATATGCTACTGGTATTAGAGTAACAGAACTTATATCACTAAGAGTAGATGATGTTAATTTAGCTGGTGGTTATATAAAAGTTAAGAAAAAAAATAACGAAAGACATATTCCTTTAGGAAATTTAGCTTCTAAATCCCTAAAAGAATATATAAATAAAGTAAGACCACTTTTAATAAAAACGGAAGATGAAAAAACTTTGTTTATAAATACTAATGGAAAGAAAATGACAAGGCAGGGATATTGGAAGATATTAAAACAATATAATGACCAAGCCAAAATTGATAAAGATATTACTCCTCATACTATAAGACATTCTTTTGCTGTGCATATGTTAGAAAATGGAGCAGAAATTAAAACTGTTCAAGAGTTGTTAGGACATAATGATGTAGCTTCAACTTTAATGTATACACAAATGGCAGGAATAAATTTAGAAAATAATAACAACCATAATTTATAATATTTTGACTGTATAATTTGATATACAGTCATTTTTATTTGATAAGTAGCATATTTTAATAAAAAATATAATAAAAGTGTTGCATTTTTATGTAAAGTGTGCTAAAATAAAATTGTAGTAATAAATGGAGGAAAAAATTATGATGAAAAATATTAAATTAAGAAAGGTATTTGCAATAGTTGCAATAGCTGCAATGGCTTTTGTATCAATGCCAGTAAATATGGTTAAAGCTGCTTTACCTGCACTTTCTGTTTCAGCATTATCTACTAAAACTGTTAAAGAAGGTGGAAGTATAACATTTACTTTGTCATACTCTGGAGATATAAGAAAAATATCATTAAAAGAAAGTGATATTGGGCTTGATGGTTTTACAGCTAATAAAAAAATTACTGTAAGTGGAAACAATAGAATTGTTACACTTTCAAACATTAAGTCAACTTCAACAGTTTATACTGGTAAAGTTGTAAGAGTTGCTGGAGGAACAGCTATATCAAGTGATTTTAGAATGGTAAACGCTATAAACACTGTAGCATTTACAATAGTTCCAAAAGATACAGTAAGTCCAGTACTTACAATAAGTGAACCAAACCCTGCACAAGTTTATGCTGGGGGAACAGTAACTTATACTTTAACTTATACTGATAACGTAGGAATTAGAAAAATAAGTTTAAAAGAATCTGATTTAGGATTAAATGGATTTACTGCAACTAAAAAAGTAGTAATTAATTCAAATAACACAGCTACAGTTACACTTTCAAATATACAAGGCAAAGTAGGTGGAAACAAAACATTATATGTTGCTGGAGGAACAGCTATAGATAATGACTTTAATATGGCAAATGCAGTTACTTCAAAAGCATTTACAATAATAAAGAAAAAATCTCAAGCACCAGTACTTACAATAAGCGATCCAAATCCTGCACAAGTTTATGCTGGAGGAACAGTAACTTATACTTTGACTTATACTGATGATATTGGAATTAGAAAAATAAGTTTAAAAGAATCTGATTTAGGATTAAATGGATTTACTGCAACTAAAAAAGTAGTAATTAATTCAAATAACACAGCTACAGTTACACTTTCAAATATACAAGGCAAAGTAGGTGGAAACAAAACATTATATGTTGCTGGAGGAACTGCTATAGATGATGATTTTAATATGGCAAATGCAGCTACTTCAAAAGCATTTGTAATTGCTAAAAAATCTACACCTACACCAGCTGATCCAAAACCAACTGATCCAAAACCAATTGATCCAAAACCAGTTGATCCAAAACCTGAAAAACCAAGTGATTGGAGAGAAAATCCTAATACAGGTGTAAATATTTAAGTTTAGCTATTTATAAAGAGAGGGCAATATATTTAAATACTGCTCTCTTTTAAATTACAAATGAAAATTAATAGGAGGAAATTAAAAATGACAAACAATAAGAAAAATATAATAATTATATCTTGCATAGTTATAGGAGTTATATTAATAAGCTTAGGGATAGGTTTATTTATAGTAAATAAAAATAACAAAACACCAGATGTTGACCCTTATGAAAAAGAGATAATTGAAAGTATTATTGAAGGAAATGATACAGAAGATGAAAGGAACCTTCAAAATGAAGTAATAGCTCTAAATGCAACATATCCAGATGCTATAGGCTGGGTAAGAATGCCTGGACTAAATATAGATACAGCTGTATTTCAAGCTTCTGATAATAATAGATATTTAAGAAATAATAGAGATGGAGATAGTGAATTTTGGGGAGAAACTTTTATGGATTACACCTCAAAATATAACTTATCTGGATATACAAACTTAGTTATATATGGCCACAATACTAATGCAGATGATCATTTTACACCTTTATTAAAATATGAATCAAAAGAATTTTATGAAAATAACAGAGGTATAGAGTTTTCTACGTTAGATGGTAATTATAAGTGGGTAATATTTAGTGTGTTTAAAACTACAGGGGATAATTATAAAGACTTTTATATAGATACAAACTTCGAAAATGATAAAGAATTTGAAACATTTGTTAATTATTTTAAATCCAAAAGTCTTTATGATACAGGAATTAGTGTAAGTAAAGATGATGATATATTAACACTTTCAACATGTGAGTACTCACAAACAAATGGAAGATTTGTTGTTATGGCAAAAAGAATAAAATAATATAAAATATAATTTTAAAGATATAAAATTTAAGCATTTTATATCTTTTTTATATTAATGTTGCATTTTTATGTAAATTATGCTATAATATAATTGTAGTATAAATATTAACATATACAATAAAAATTGTATTTAGATATTCCTATCACAACTGAGAAGGAAGACAGTTGAGGTAGTTATTATATATAAACAAAAATCACATTAAATAGATACCTTAAGGAGGGTTTATAGTATGAATAACAAGATTAATTTTATAGGCATCGTTCCCTGGGCAGTGGCAGTCATAGTTTTCCTGCTCGTAGCAATTTTCACTGGAGCATGGGTTTCGTTTTGGGGATTTTCTGTAGTAGCAATCGTTGGTTGTATACTTAGCATTTTTATGAAAAAAGGTACAGCTCGGACAATTTTAATTGCCATGGCAGTTACGATTCTTGTGCTGAACTTTGTGATGACTATAGTAAGTTCATTACTTGGTTTTACATCAAGTGCAATAAAGGATTCAGGCACAGTATCTAAATCAAATTCAAGCCAGACATCTTCTGAGAGCGTTTGCTGCGATAAGCACAATGAAATGTGCGGAACTTCCCGCAAGGATCCTACTGATGACAACAAGCTTAAGACGTGGTACTGCTGCGAGCAGTGCTCAAAGTATAAGGATAGTAGCATCATAGTGAACATTTCTGGCAACGACAATGAAGTTAACATTCAGAAGCTTGTATTTTTTGGAGATGTATGGGGAACTGGTATTAACAATGGAGACGGCAATGCAGCAGGTGCTACAGATTCTGCTATGGCAAATGCTGGTGATGGCGTCCAGAACAACGGCGATGAGAACTACATCGAAAATATTCCGACAGATGTTGATGATATTCATGGTGACAACAATGATGTAGCAGGTGGCAAGGAGAATACAAATACTAAGGGTAATGAGAACATAGTTAATAGTACAACAAAGGCAAGTACTACAAAGCCTGTACCTGTAACCACTACAAAAACAGCATCTAAGCCTGTGCCCGCACCAGTAGTGACAACGACTACGAGACCGAACAAGCCTGCACCTGCACCGGTAACGACAACTACTACAACAACGACTAAGCCTGCACCTGTACCGGTGACGACAACTACTACCACGACAACTAAGCCTGCACCGCAGCCTGAACCTGAGCCGGTAAGAAATATTGTCATCACATTTGCAGATAACAATACAACATCTGGTCAGTACTTTACTGTTACGGGACTCGAGAGTGGTGATAAAGTAACGAGCAACTTTAATTATGAAGTTATCGATTCTACAACAGAATCACTGTATGGCAGATTCGAAGTGCCGACTGATGCATCACAGTGCATTATAGTTACTATTACTGATAAGAATGGTAAAGTAGTATGCGAAAATAGCATAATATGTACTGCAACGAATTCATGACATGAGGTTTATTAATCTTCCTTCCTCATTAAAATAGCGAATATTTGATTCGCAAGGATAGCTAATTTTTTTGGCTATCCTTTTTTTACATTTTTCGATTACCACGTATGATATACTAATGATCAAGGGAGGGGTAATATGAAATATTTATATGATGGGGGAAATTTAAAAATAAGTTTAAATGAAGAGTTAGATATGAATTCTTGCAGAGAGTTAAGACAAGTAATAGATGGATATATAATGAAATATCAACCAAATGAGGTTACATTTGATTTGAGTAATGTAAATTTTATGGATAGTAGTGGGATAGGACTTATTATAGGAAGATATAATCTTATAAAATTGCTTGATTCAAAACTTACTATACTAAACCCTAGTGAGCCAATAAAAAGAATAATTGAACTCTCATCTTTGGGAAGAAATATAACGTTGAGGTGCAGCTAATATGGAAAATAATATGAAAATTGAAATTGATGCAAAACTTATAAATGTTTCTACTATAAGACTTGCTATAGCATCATTTATATCAAATTTAAAAATAACTTTAGATGAGATAGTAGAAATAAAAACAGCACTATCTGAAGCAGTAACAAATGCAATAGAACATGGATATAATAATTTGGAAGAAGGAAAAAAAGTTATAGTAGAAATTATAACAAAAAGTTTTGAAGAAGAAACAATAGAAATTATAGTACAGGATTTTGGTGTTGGAATAGAAGATATATCTCTTGCTATGAGTCCAGAATATACAACAAAACCAGAAGAAGAACATGCGGGAATGGGCTTTACCATAATGGAAAACTTTATGGATGAGGTTGTACTTTATGGATGAGGTTGTGGTAGACTCTACTTTTGGTAGTGGCACAACAATAAAATTGTATAAAAAAATTAAAAAGAAAAGCTCTGTTTCTAAATAATATAATAATAGTTGAAAATCTATATGTATTTTGATAAAATATATATAGATTTTTTAGGTGAAAAAATGAATTATATATATGAAGATCAAGAAGAATTAAGATTAGATATCTTTTTAACAACAAAAATGGAGAAAAAAACAAGGAGTTATATTAAGACTTTAATTTCTTCTGATAAGATAAGAGTAAATGGAAAGAACGTTAAAGCAGGATATCTGCTAAAAAATGGTGATGTAATAGAAGTAGAAGAGGTAGAAGAAAAGGTAATAAGTGCATCTCCAGAAAAAATAGACTTAAATATTTTATATGAAGACGATGACATTATAATAGTAAATAAGAAAAAAGGGATGGTAGTACATCCAGCCAATGGTAATTATTCAGGTACTTTAGTAAATGCACTGATGTATTCGCATCTTGATAATCTATCGTCAATAAATGGTGTTATACGCCCAGGAATTGTTCATAGAATTGATAAAGATACATCTGGAATATTAGTTGTAGCTAAAAATGATAATGCCCACAAATTCCTTTCTGAGCAATTTAAAGTACATAGCATAAAAAGAGAATATGTAGCGCTAGTAAAAGGAATTATTAAAGAGGATGAACTTACTATTAACGCTCCTATTGGAAGGAGTACCAAAGATAGAAAAAAGATGGCAATAACGGATAAAAATTCAAAGGAGGCCATAACACATATAAAAGTACTTGAAAGATTTTATAACTCAAATATTACTTTTATAAAAGCCACTTTGGAAACTGGAAGAACACATCAAATTCGTGTGCATATGGCAAGTATTGCACATCCATTACTTGCAGATGGAACATATGGCAAGGAAGAAAATAAATTTGGAATTAAAGGACATATGCTTCATGCTATGACTCTTGGAATAATTCATCCTACTTCAAAAGAGTATATGGAGTTTAGTGTTAAACCACCAGAGGAATTTGAAAATGTGTTAGAAAAATTAAGAAAAATAGAAAAAAATAAGAGAGGCTAAAATGTTTTAGCCTCAATATATGTGAACATAGATCTATGATACTATATAGTATGAAAAAATATAATTTATGTGATAAATGGAGTGGAAAATGAGGATAAATAAATATATAGCAGCTTCTGGCATTTGCTCTAGAAGAGCTGCTGAACTTTTAATTACACAAGGTAGAGTAATGTTAAATGGTAAAATTATAAATGAGTTAGGAATTGACGTTTTAGATAGCGATGAAGTTAAAGTAGATGGAAAAGCTATTTTACCTAATGATAAAAATATTTATTTGGTTATGAATAAACCTAAAGGGTATATAACAACTTCAAAAGATCAGTTTGGAAGACCTTGTATAATGGATCTTATAAAGAATGAACAGAGAGTATATCCTGTAGGTAGACTTGATATGGATACAGAGGGAATAATAATTTTGACGAATGATGGAGAATTTTCAAATAAAGTAATTCATCCAAGAAATAAAATAACAAAGACATATGTTGTAAAAATAAAACAACAATTAAGTAAAGAACAATTAGAAGCACTTGCAGAAGGTGTTGATATTGGGGGATACATTACAAAACCTGCTAAAGTAAGGCTATTAAATAAAGATGAATTAGAAATAAAAATTAGTGAGGGAAAAAATAGACAAATAAGAAAAATGTGCGAGGCTGTATCAATTATAGTTTATAGTTTAAAGCGAACTGCAATTGGAGAGTTAACACTAGATGGAATTCAAAGTGGAAAATATATAAAGATGGAAAAAGAAGCTATCTTGAATAAAATAGGAATAAAATAATAGCTCACCTATAAGGTAAGCTATTATTTTATATATTAGTGTTTTCTTTTTCTAGCAGCTTCTGATTTTTTCTTTCTCTTAACACTAGGCTTTTCATAATGTTCTCTCTTACGTATTTCAGCAAGTACGCCATATTTAGCACATTGTTTTTTGAATCTAGCTAGTGCATTATCTAAACTTTCATTATCTTTTATTTTTATTCCTGGCATATTTTTCCCTCCCTCCAGTGGGAAATACTTAGGTTTATATCAATATTTCTTTTTCAAAATAAGTATTTCTAAATTTACCACTAAATTATACAATAAAAAGGTATTTAAGTCAAGGATATGTCATATATTTTTGTGAAAAATACTTGAAAAAAGGAATTTTGAAATTGACTAATAAATTTATATGTAATATAATTAGTAAAAGATATGTGAGGGATAAAATTGGAAGAGGATAATAATAAATTTAATTTTAAAAAAATAATATCAGAAGCTATTACTGGATCTATAATAGTAATAATATGTGCTATAGTTTTAGGAGCTATATTTATAGTAGTTTCTCCGAATATTCAGTATAAAACTAAAATAAGTAAAACTGAGAAAAATCAAGTCGATAATGCACTTAGCAAGATTGAAGAGGCTTTGGTTAGAGTATATGATGAGTATATAGATGAAGTAAGCTTTGATACGTTAGTTGAGGGAGCTATATCTGGAATAGCAAGCTCTACGGGTGATCCTTATACAAGATATATGAGTCAAGAAGAATTTGATGAATTATTAGTAGAGGGAGATCAAGAATACGTTGGAATAGGAACACATTTAATATATGATACAGATAAACAAGGAATACTAATATTAGGAATTATGCCAGATTCACCTGCTCTTGAAGCTGGACTTAAGGCAGGAGACGTTATATATTATGTAGAGGGGAATAGAGTAACCTTAGAAAATTATAAAGAGCAAGTAGATGTTATAAAAGGCGAGGAAAATACAAGCGTAAAGTTGATAATAGCAAGAGGGGATGAACTTAAAGAGTTTAACGTAACAAGAAAGAAAATAAAAGAAAATAATATTTCTTATAATGTTTTAGATGATAATATTGGATATATAAGAATTTGGGGCTTTGAAAATAAAACCTATGAACAATTTAAAGATGCATACGATAAACTAAGAGCTCAAAATATTTCTGGGTTAATAATAGACTTAAGAAATAATCCTGGTGGATTCGTTGACCAAGCTTTATATATTGCAAATTTATTGGTGCCAGAGTCTAATGCTTTAAAACTTGTTTCAAGAAAAGGTGTGGAAAAAGTGTATAAAACTACCTCAAACACTCAAATAGATATTCCACTTGCCATTGTTGTTAATCAAAATTCAGCTAGTTCATCAGAGATATTGTCTAGTATAATTAAAGATAGTAAAAAGGGTGTTATAGTTGGAGCTAAAACATATGGAAAGGGAATTGTACAAACTACTAAAAAACTTTCTTTTGGAGGCGCTCTTTCAATAACTACTGCTAAGTACTATACAGAAAGTGGAGTAGAAATTCATAAAAATGGTATAGAACCTAATATTAAAGTAGAGCTTGATGAAAAAGATAAAAACGAATTTTCACTTCCATATGAAAAGGATTTACAACTTCAAAAGGCTGTAGAATATGTAAAAGGTAATATATAGAAATGTAAAAAAAATAATTTTGTAACATAATTAGCAAGGCAAAAATAAAAATACTTATATTGCTTAGAAATTATATGTTAGAGTAAACATATTAAAGTAATATAAGCTTATTTTTTGTTCTATCATATTTTGACAATTTCACCATGAAATGCTATAATACGACTTGTAAGAAGGCTTATGGGGTGATGTATATGGTATCTAAAGATTCACTACTTAAGATTAAACAAGATGTGGATAATTATGTTGGTCAAGAAGTTTTTGTAAAGGCAAATATTGGAAGAAATAAATGCATTTTCAAAAAAGGTGTTATTGATAGTACACATTCTAATTTATTTGTTTTTAAAGAGGATGAAACAAACAATAAATTATCTTATAGTTATACTGATTTGGTAACTAATAATTTAGAACTTAGTTTACCAACAGGTGAGTTGATTTCGCATTATGATTTTTCGACTCCAAAATATGTAAGATTATAATAAGGTGATATAATAAGAGGGGGATTCCTTAATAGCGTATGCTATTAAGGGATCATTTTTTTGCAAAACTTAAAGTCATAGGAGAAATTTCCTATGACTCTGATTGGAGATTATATATAGTGTTTATAATAAGTATATAAGTAATATGGGAATTAGCTTTTGTTAAATGAATTTATCATTTAACTACTATATACTATGAAAAAAATATTCATTAGTTACTTAAAATAAGAATATTTTTTTTGTTACATCATATAGTGTACAAAGAAAATAAGGAGGAAATATTATGCCAATTAATATACAAGATAAGGAACTAATGTTATATAAGAATGGAATTAAAGAAAGTGAAAATATTTGGATTGAACAAGATATTGTAGTACCAGACTCTAAACCAGATGTTATGCAAATTATATCAACTCACGTAACTCCATATGTTCTAAATATGGAAGTTAGTGATGGAAGAGTTAATGTCACAGGTAAATTAAATTATTTTATAATTTATAATACGGGGGATGCTAAATATGGTACAAGAGGAATTTTTGTATCTCATCCTTTCACGCAGAGCCTAGCAGTAAAAGGCTTAAAAAAAGACATGAATGTTATAATAAAGCCAGTTGTGAAAAATGTTATATCTTCACTTCCAAATGAAAGAAAGATATCAGTAAAGTCTGAAATTATGTTTAAAATAAGTGTAAAGGATTTTACAAGAGTAAAATTAATAAATGATTTTTCTTCAGAAAAGGCAATAGAAAAAAGAGTAGTAAGTGATAAATTCTCTAATGTTGTAAGTAATAAAACAAGTATAGTTGCATCAAGAGAAGATATATTATTGTCAAAAGACGCCGAAGATTTATTTGAAATATTAAGAATTGAATCAGAAATAAAAAATACAGAAATTAAGGAAAGTTTTAATAAAATAATGTTAAAAGGCGACATTGTATTAAAACTAGTGTATCTAACAGAGTCTGATGATACAACAGTGAAAAATACATCTTTTGTAATACCATTTACTGGAATGATAGAGTTTGATAATATAAATGATAGAACTAAATTTGATGTTGATTATATAATGCAGGATTTAGAAATTGAAAAAAATATGGACATTACTACTACAAAAGCATTAAGCGTTGAATATAGAATTCTTGCTGATGTCACACAGTATGAAGAAGATGAAATATCTTATGTAGAAGATTTTTATAGTCAGTATGAGGAGCTAGATTATAACAAAAGAGAAGAAAATGTTATAAAACAAATTAGAAAAGAAAGCTACACTGTGGATGTGTCTGAAAGTACTAGCGGTGCATTTGATATGCAAAAGTTAGTAGATTATAGTGTCGATTTAAATGGAATATCTGTAAGTGAAAGTATAGGCGGATTTAAATTAAGTGGAAACGTTAAAATAAATATGTTAATGCAAAATAATGATAGTAGACAAATAGAATCAAAAAATGTAGAAATCCTTATAGATAAAGAAATAAAAAAAGAAGAGGATAGAGGAAATGAAAAAAATGATATTTTAATTTCCCTTGATAAATCAAACGTTGTACAAAATGAAAATAATTTAGACATATCAATTAGTTTAAGAGTAGATGTAGAAGCTAAGAATGAAGGCAATATACAAGTAATAGATGAGCTAAATACAAAAAAAATAAATAGTGAAAATTTAGACAGTATGAATATATATATTGTTAAAGAAAATGATGACCTTTGGAATATAGCAAAGAAATATAAAACAAGTATAGAAAATATAAAAAAAATAAATGAAGAATTGCGAGATGACAATTTAAGTGTGGGTCAAAAGATACTAATTATTAGGTAGTTATGAGATTAAAATATTATATTTTAGGATTAAAAAAGGTAAAGAACTTTAAGAAAAAAGCTATATTTTTTATTCTACTAATATTAATGATATTTTTAATTATATATATAATAAATAATAATTTGGAACCTAAGATACTAGCGCTTTGTGATAGCTCAGCTAAATCTATAGCGTTAAATGCAACAAATAGTGCAATACAAGAAAGAGTTGGAAATGTTGAATATGATAAACTAGTAACCATAAAGCAAGATGAAAATGGTAAGGTAACCGCAATTAATGCTAATGTAATGGAACTAAATAGTATAGCAAGTAATGTAGCACTTGGTGTTCAGTCAAAGCTTGATAATACTCAAGAAGTTTTAATAAAATTCCCTATTGCAAGTATTTTGGGAGAATCTCTACTTAGTGGATATGGACCTAAAATTCCTATAAAAGTGATTCCAACAGGTAATGTTAGCGTTAATTTTAATTCTGAATTTGAGGAAAGTGGTATAAATCAAACTAGACATAAAATATCAATAGATATAAAGACAAAAGTAAAAATAATAGCACCATTTTTTTCAAAGTACAATGAATATACAGATGAAATTACAATAGCAGAAAGTGTAATAGTTGGCGAAGTACCATCGTCTTATTATAATATAACAGGAGTAGAGGGACTTACAAAAGATGATTGCCTAAACTTTGTTGGAGATTAAAAAAACTCGGATAAAATCCGAGTTTAATTTTTTTGTAATTAATAAAATTACTATCTTTTTGAGAATTGAGGTGCTTTTCTTGCTTTTTTAAGACCGTATTTTCTTCTTTCTTTAACTCTTGAATCTCTAGTAAGTAGTCCATTTCTTTTTAAAACTCCTCTTACTTCAACGTCTGTTGTAGCTAAAGCTTTTGCAATACCGTGTGCCACTGCACCTGCTTGACCTGCAAATCCACCACCATGGACGTCTGCTTCAACATCATATTTTTCCATCATGTTAGCAACTGTGAATGGTTTTAAAACTATAGCTTTTAAAGTATCTAAAGTGTAGATATCATTTATATCTTTTTTATTTATTGTTATTTTACCAGTTCCTGGAATTATACTAACTCTTGCTATTGAAGATTTTCTTTTTCCAGTAGCTTTAATATATTCTTTTTTTGCCATTTTTATTTCCTCCTAAAATTCCCAAGTTTCAGGTTTTTGAGCTTCATGTAAATGCTCGCTACCTTTGAATACTCTTAATTTTGTAAGCATACTTCTTCCAAGTGAATTTTTTGGTAACATACCTTTAACAGCAAGTAATACTGCTTTATCAGAAGTGTTAGCCATAATATCTTTATAAGAAGTTTCTTTCATTCCACCTGGGTAACCAGAGTGATGTCTGTAAACTTTATCATTTAATTTGTTTCCAGTTAAAACTATTTTATCTGAGTTTATAACTATAACATGATCTCCACAATCTAAATTTGGAGTATAAGTTGGTTTGTGTTTACCTTTTAAAAGTCTAGCAGCTTCTGTAGCAACTCTTCCAAGAGATTTTCCTTCTCCATCTAACACATACCATTTTTTTTCAATTTCGCTAGCTTTTACGCTATGTGTTGTATTATTCATAATTTGAATTCCTCCTAAAACATAGTATGTTAATCAAGTTTCCGGGTTCAGATTAACCACTATAATTAATACTAGTATATTATACAGTTTTTTTTACATAAAGTCAAGACATCTTTCTAACTTTTTTATAATAAGAGTTAAATGTTAAAAAAGTTTACATAATGTGAGATAATAATAAAGTAAATTTTTTTTAATAGGTAATTACTAATTTAAAATAGGAGGTATTTTGAGTGAGACCAGATTTTGAAGTAACTTTTATGAAAAGCTACAGAAAGATAACAGAACTTTTACAAAGATGTCCAGATGATTGTATATTTGAAGCACTTTGTACGAGAGTAGAAGAAGAATTTGCATTTCAAATAGAAAGAGCAAAAATCACGTCTGAATTTTTATCATTTTATCTTTTCTTAGAAAATATAAAATGATAAAAAAATAAACTATGATGAGGAGTTGCTAAAAAGAGAAGTTAACAGCTTTCGTAGTACGATACAAGGATATGTAGGAGATGTTTCTCCTGACATTATCAATGATGTTATTTTTTCTTCATCCCTTTTTGGAACTATAGGAAAATATGATACCAAAAGAATTTTGAATAAAATTGAATCTTTCTATAAAGGATTTGAAAAACAAGTAAAACAAGTTCTTATAACTTCTATAAAAGCAATGTTTGACAAACTTGATGAAATAGGAGAAATAGAAAGGACTTGTCATGCTTCAAACTTCAACTTTGTAAAATCTGGACTAGGTATTTTAAATATAAATATTGGTCAAGAAGAATCACAGGAAATAGAAGATATTATAAAACTTAAGGATATACAATTTCCGAAGACAATAAGAGAAAATTATAATAAAAGATATTTGGAAAGACTAAACCTTTCGAAGCTGATATTAATTAACATTTTTATTTGCAATAAATTTGTTAAGGTCTACGAACGCTTTATAGTTAATCTTTTTATACTTTCTGAACACAAAAATTTACTTATAGGTATGAAGAATGGGGACATTGAACGAGATACAGTTATATATTATATAGAGTCATCTGAATGGTATATGAATGGACTTATAAGTAGTGTTATATCTACTTGAAAAAAGGGAGAAAAACTGGATATAGCATCGTTTTTTAATGACAAGATTGATAAAGAAAAAATAGAGTATATTAAAAACTTATCTAGTAATGAAGTTAAGTTATATATTTTTAAAGACATTCTTGTATATTCTGCATTTTTGATTGTTCCTAAGACTAAAGAGTTAAAAAACTATGGGATAATGCAAAGCGCTACTTCATATAATAGTGTAGTTGTTGCATGGGATCTACCACAATATAATTTGCCAATTAGGGTTTATGTCATCAAAGAAAAGATTAAATTTTTCTTTTCGAAAGTTGTAGTAAAGGAAAAAATAAGAAGATATTTAGGTGATAGTGATTTCAAAGTAGGAAAATATAATTTTGGAACGTCGATTTTGTATTACATAGATGCAGAAAAAAGAGCTAAACTAAAGGAAATAAAAGCATGCGACACTAAAAACAAGTTGATAGAACATATATTATTTTTACAAACGGGCATTTTTCCAGAACATATGAAAAAAGAAAAGGAATTGAAAGGGAAAACAATAGACATAAAAGAAATAATAAAATAATTAAAACGCCTCTTAAAAAAGGGGCGTTTTATATTGCTTTTTTTAAATTTATGTAGTATCATTAATAAATAGATGTAGAAGAATATAAAAGTGGAGTGATTAGATGGAAAACTTTGAAGGAATATGGGATTTTGAAACTGAATCAATTGATGTAGATATAATGGATATAAAAGAAAAAGCTAGAATAAATAAACTTATATCAGAACTTAAGATGTTTAGAGAAGATAGTGAAAAATTGACTCAAATTTATACGAGCATACTGAAAGATGAAAAAGTTATAAGTACACTTACAAAAATTAGCCAAGACAAAATATTTAGTGAACAATTCCCTGAATTTTTTGAATGTAATGATTTCGGAGAGAATGTAATAAACTGTCAGCAAAATAGCAGATATCATAAATATGGAGTGTTTTTGCATACTTTGCATGCTATATACAATGTAGGAAAAACTGATATTCCTCTTGGAGATTATGAAATAAAAATATTAAAGTGGACTATGTTACTTCATGATATAGGAAAACCATTTGTAAAGACAGTATCTGATCAAGGAAATGATAGTTTTACAGGTCATGAGGATGTATCTGCTAAAATGGCAGAAACAATACTTAATAGATTTAGTTTTACAGATGACGAAAAATTTATAATAATTAACTTAATAAAGTATCATGATAAATATATAAATCAAGGAGAAATTACTTATGATAACATGAAATTCTTAGCTTCAGAACTTAAGAACAACAAAAAATTATTTTATCTTTTACTAGATGTAAAAGAGGCTGATGCAAAAGCTAAATGTGATGAAGTATATGAGGTATACAAACAAGTAAAACAGAAATATTTAGAGTTTATAGGAAGTTATTTCTCATATGATAATACAATGAATATAAGTAGTGGAGACGTTATATCAGAAACTGTTGATGCTAATATAGGTGCATTAAATAATTTTAACAATCAAAAAGAAGCAGAAGAATTTATAACAAACGATGAATACGAAGAAATTCTAATTAATACTATAAATAGAAAAAATATATCTGTTTATTATCAACCAGTAATTGATCTTCAAGATAAACGCGTTACTGCATATGAGCTATTTTCAAAAATAAAACATACTAAAAATGTTAATATAGTAGACCTTATGAATTATGCTAAAAAAGGAAGTAAATTTGACAAGATACAACAAGTACTTATGATAAATGCTATAAGCGATTTTGAAAAGGTGGATAGTACTGAATCAAATAAAATATTTGTAAATATAGATTACGAAAGTTATAACAAATATATTAATAAACCAAGAATGTATGATATGATGGATAGAAATAAAATAGTACTAGAATTTCAAAATTATTCAAATATTGATGAAACAGATCTAGCATTTACTATAAAAACTATACATGAGCATAAAGGTTTTGTATCTTTTGACAATTTTGGAATAGGAAACATATCTCTTGATAAATTAGATATACTAAAACCAGATTTTATAAAATTTGACGTATCATTTTTAAGTAATATAACTGTAGATAGTGAAAAGCAAAGGTACCTTTCAACTGTTGTTACATCTTGTATGGCAAAAGGAGTAGAAGTTGTTGCTGTTGGAGTAGAAGATAGACAAACACTTGTTACTTTAAAAAGTATTGGCATAAGGTATGTTCAGGGATACTTTTTTGGAATACCAGATAATTCAATAAGACCAATAAACGCTCAAATATCAACAGAAATAGATAAGATTAATAATGAAACATCATTATAATATAACAAAAAAATTGGAGAAAAATTAAAAAATATTTTTCTTCAATTTCTTTTATGAAAGCTATTGACAAAACAAAAAACAAATAGTATAATCTTAATGAACGAATGTTTGGAGGATGGGTATATGATATCAGAAGAAAGAAAAAAAGCCTTAGATATAGCTATGGCACAAATCGAAAAAAATTTTGGAAAAGGTTCTGTAATGAAACTTGGAGAGGTAGCTACAGTTTCAGTTGACTGTATTCCAACAGGAGCCTTAAGCCTTGATATAGCACTTGGAATTGGTGGATTTCCAAGAGGAAGAATAGTAGAAGTATATGGTCCTGAATCATCAGGTAAAACAACAGTTGCACTACATGCAATAGCTGAAGCACAAAAACTTGGTGGAGTTGCTGCTTTTATAGATGCAGAGCATGCTCTAGATCCAGTATATGCTAGAAATTTGGGCGTTGATATAGATAATTTAATTGTTGCGCAACCAGATACGGGTGAACAAGCACTAGAAATTGCTGAACAATTAATTAGAAGTGGTGCTGTAGACATAATAACTATAGACTCAGTTGCAGCTTTAGTTCCAAAAGCAGAAATTGATGGAGAAATGGGAGATTCACATGTGGGTCTTCAAGCTCGTCTTATGTCACAGGCTCTAAGAAAACTTACAGGTGTTCTTAATAAATCCAAAACAGTAGCCATATTTATAAATCAGTTACGTGAAAAAGTAGGAATAATGTTTGGAAATCCAGAAACAACACCAGGTGGACGTGCATTAAAATTCTATTCTTCAGTAAGACTTGAAGTAAGAAAACAAGAAGCTATTAAAGTGAATGGTGAAGTTAAAGGATCAAGAACTAAAGTAAAAGTCGTTAAAAATAAAGTTGCTCCTCCTTTTAGAGAAGCAGAATTTGATATAATTTATGGAAAAGGAATATCAAATGAAGGATGTATTTTGGATCTTGCAGTTAATATGGATATAGTTGATAAGAGTGGAGCATGGTTTGCATACAATGGAGAAAAAATAGGTCAAGGAAGAGAAAATGCAAAAGAATTCTTATTAAAGAATCCTGAAATAATGAAAGAAATAGAACAAAAAGTTAGAGATAACTTTAATGCTGCATTTGAAAAAAGTATGGGCGGAATAAAAGAAGTAGAAGACGTTGCAATTAGCGACGGAGTAGAAGAATAAGGAGTATTTATGGATTTTGAAGAAGCAAGAATAAAGGCGATAAAGTATTTGGGGATATCCAAAAAAACTGAATCAGAAGTGAGAGAAAAGCTTGTTTTGTCAAATTGTGATGCAGAGATTGCAGAGCAGGTAATAGAATACTTAAAGGAATTAAATTACATAAATGATAATGATTATGTAGACGCATATATTAGACAAAATATGCGTCTATTTAAGTTTTCTATTTTTGAAATAAAACAAAAGCTATTGCAAAAGGGAATAAAAAAGTATATAATTGAAGAAAAAATAGAAGTATTGCGTGAAAATGATTATGAGTCAAAAGTAGTTGAAAAATTAAAGTACTCTAAATTAAAGAATATGGACGAATTAAAAATGAAGCAATACTTATATAAAAGAGGTTTTAGAGTTGATATAGATAACTATTAGGAGGTTTTTTTATGCCTACAATTCACAATGAAGCAAAAAAAGATGAGATAGCAGAAGTGGTTTTAATGCCAGGAGATCCGATGAGAGCAAAATATATAGCAGAAAACTTTTTAAAAGATGCTGTATGTGTAAATAAAATAAGAGCTATGTATGCGTATACTGGGGAATATAATGGGAAAAGGATTACAGTAATGGGAAGTGGTATGGGAATACCAAGTATGGGAATATATTCTTATGAATTGTATAAGTTTTATGGGGTAAAAAAAATAATAAGAATAGGTTCTTGTGGTGCATATGATCAAAAATTAAATTTACTAGACACTATACTAGTGGACAACTCATATTCAACTTCAAGTTTTGCAGAATTTTTTAGAAATTCTAATGAACATATTATATCAGCATCTAAAAATTTAAATAAATTGATTTTAAATGTTGCCAAGGAAAGCGAAATTGAATTAACTTTAGGTAATGTATTTACTTCAGAAGTGTTTGACCTTTATACAGAAGATTTTAAAAACTTTATAAAAAAAATACCAACCAAACAAGAATGTATTGCTGCAGAAATGGAGTCATATGCCCTATTTAATGTGGCAGAAAGTTTAGGTAGAGAGGCTGCATGTATGCTGACAGTTGTTGATAATGTTTATAAAGAACAATCAATTTCTGCAAAAGATAGGGAAGTAGCACTAAATAATATGATAAAACTTGCACTAGAAGTCGCAATAAAATAGATTAATTGTAGTTATAAGGATTATAATATGAGAGAAGAAATTTTAAACAAAGAAAAGTATAACATAAAGATAGATAATTTTGAAGGTCCAATGGATTTGCTATTGTTTTTGATAACAAAGCATAAAATGAATATATTTGATATAAGTTTAAGTGAACTTACAGATAAGTATTTATCATATCTTAATGAAATGACAGAAAATAATATAGAAATTGCAAGTGAATTTATTGTAATGGCTTCGACTCTGCTTGATATAAAAGCAAGAAAGTTATTACCAGAAGTTGAGGAAAAAGATGAGTCCGAAGATGAGGTAAAAGAGGAAGATATAATTTCTAGAATTATAGAGTATAAAAAATATAAAGAAGTGTCTGAGGTTATAAGTAGCTTATATGCAGATAATTTTGGTAGTTTTTCTAAACCATTTGAAAAAATTAAATTCGATAAGAAAACTGAATATACAGGACAAGCTTTAGATAGCAATCAAATGTATAACTTGTATACAGCAATATTAAAAAGAAATGAGAATAAAATAAATAAAAATTCTAATTTGATAGATAAAATTGCAGTTTATGAGAAAATCACAGTTAAAGATAAGGTAACTCAGATAGTTAATTATTTAAAAAACAATAATACCATGGTATTTAATGAAATGTATAATACTAATAAATGTCAAAATCTTGAAGTTGCAACAGCTTTTTTAGGTGTTTTAGAACTTAGTAAATTAAAACAAGTTTCTATAAATCAGGAATATGTTTTTTCAGATATAAATGTTATAAAAAAAGAAAGTGCAAACTTTGATGTTGATCTTTCAAATATTTTAGAATAGGGATGATAGAATGGAAGACTTTATTAAAAATATAGATATGCAAAGTATTTCACAACAAAATCTTGCTTTTGTGGGAGATGCAGTTTTTAATGTATATATTAGAACTTACCTTATTTCGAGAGCAAATAAAAATACAGGGAAGTTACACAAAGAGTCAATAAATTATGTTAGTGCAAGGGCACAATCAAAAATAATAGATGTAATTTTAGATAAGCTTTCAGAAAAAGAAATAGAAATTTATAAAAGAGGAAGAAACACTAATATAAATACAGTTTCTAAAAACGTTGATGTAGTATCATATAAAAAAGCTACAGGATTTGAAGCGTTAATTGGTTTTTTGTATCTTTCAAATAATATTAAAAGACTTGAAGAAATAATAAATTTAAGTATAAAAGTAGTGGAGGAAATATAAGTATGAGTGAAAAAGAAGTAACTGTTTTTAAAATAGAAGATAGCGAAATAAGTGATATAATAAAAAAAGCTAATGTAAAAAGTAAGGTAGAAGAGGAAAAGATTAAAAGGGCACTAAAAGATATATCTAGTCTTACTGCATATGAAGAAGAATTGAAAAAAATTAAAATTCCGCCTTCTACTAATAAAGTAATATATACTGATGGTAACACTCAACTTGTTTATGAAAATGGGGAATTTTTTGAGGTTAGTACAACAGATTCTACAAAGACTAGAAAGAAAAAAACAAGAAAAGAAGCAACAACTATGTATGTTGAATATTTTATACAATATAGACTTAATCCTATTATTGAGAATAGAGAAAAATATGGAATGACAAGGACGCCAGTCAAAACTAAAAGTGTAGATGAAGTTAAAGCAAAAACTAAACCAAATGAAAGAGTAAAAAAATCACCTGTTGTTTCTAAATCTAAAAAAGTAGAAGAAAGAGATCGCTAATATGCGATCCCTTTTTACTATGATATAGAGTTTTTAACTTCGTCTATATCTGCTTGCCCTGCTGGAGCTGCAGGTATATAATATCCTTTTTGCTTTGCAATTTGATATATACTCCATTGAAATCCTTCCAGTTTATTTCTATTTTCTATTAAAGTATTTCTAAAGTTAATATTATTAGATTGTTCTATAGAGTAGTTAAGTAATGTAATTATTGAATTTAGTGAAGAAAGAGAATCACTAATTGCTGTTTTTTCATTCATATTTATACCTCCTAAAGCATATTTGAAAGTTCATTTTTTAAGCTTGTTAAACTTTCACAAATTTTTGTTAGACATTCTGTCTCTTCTGTGTCTTGACATATTGTTTTATAATAAGCAATTTTGTCGCAAAATCCAGTTG
>HF996758.1:23868-29635 GCA_000433335.1 Clostridium sp. CAG:1219
TCCACAAATATGTCTTATGTTTTGAATTTCTATTTGATTTAAATTATTCATAAATATACCTCCATAAATCACATAAATATTATTAGTAAATAAATTATATATATACAAAAATTATTTTGTCTTTGGTTTTGCAAAAAGTGATGCAATATAACCAAATATTACTGCTGCAGCTATTCCAGCCGATGCTGCAGTTACTCCACCGGTAAAAATTCCCAATATTCCCTTTTCATCAACTGCTTTTATTACACCATTACAAAGTGAGTATCCAAAACCTGAGATTGGAACAGTAGCGCCACATTTTCCAAATTCTACGAGTGGTCCATATACTCCAATTGCTGTGAAAATTACACCTAGTGTAACGTACATAACTAAAATTCTAGCGGGAGTTAATTTGGTTTTATCGATTAAAATTTGACCTATTGCGCATAATGCTCCTCCAACTAAAAAAACTTTTAAGTATTCCATAAACATAAGCTACACCTCATTTTCTATTGCTATAGCATGAGCAATACCCGGAATTGAATCTCCTTGCATCGAAGATGTTGTACTCATTAGAGCGCCTGTAGCGACAACTAAAATTTTATTCATTTCATGGGCTTTTAATTTATTAAAAAAATAACTTGTAAAGACACTGGCTACACATCCACAACCACTTCCACCACAATGGGCATCTTGAGCCTCTATATCATATATCATTTTACCAGCATCAAAATGAACTTTTGAAAGATCAAATCCTTGTTTTTGGCATAAATCTATAAGTATTTCAGACCCAAGCACTCCAAGATCACCAGTTAGAATGGCATCATAGTAATCAGCACTTCTTTTAGTATCTTTTAAATGTGTTATTATTGTGTCTATTGCAGCACCTGCCATAGCAGCCCCCATATTTGTCATATCCTTTATTCCCATATCTACTATTTTTCCAGGTGTAACATAAGTTACACAAGGGTTTTTGTTGTTAGTATCAGCATTATTGCAAAATAACATAGAACCTGAAGCGGTAACTGTACATTGTGCTGTAGGAGACTTCTGATTTCCATGTTCAAGTGGTAATCTAAATTGCCTTTCTGCAGTACAAAAGTGTGATGATGATACACTTACAGTTTTATCTGCATAACCAGCATTAACAAATAATGATGCAAGTATACTTGATTCTACAAAAGTTGAACATGCTCCATATAATCCTAAATATGGAATGTTAAAATTTTTAATTGAAAAGGCGTTTGCAATACATTGGTTAAGCAAATCACCTCCGAAAATATAATCTATATCTTCATTTTCCAATTTTACTTTTTTTATTAAATTGTCTAAACAAGTTTCTATAAGTTTACTTTCAGCCTTTTCAAAAGTTTTTTCTCCAAAAAATTCATCTTCTGTATAGGCATCAAAGTATGATCCAAGTGGTCCATCCATTTCTTTTTTTCCTACGATATTAGAAGTTGAAATAATTCTTGGTTTGTTTTCTAATTTTATGGTTTGAGTACCTATTTTCATAATATCCTCCTTAAAATAAAATGTTAAAATAATTTAATTATCCAATATATAAATCCCACTATTACAGATGTTGAAATTCCATAAACTAAAACTGGTCCTGCTATCTTAAACATATTGGCACCTAGTCCTAAAATTCTTCCCTCTGTTTTAAATTCTATTGCTGGAGATACGATGGAATTAGAAAATCCAGTTATTGGTATAGCAGATCCTGCACCACAATATTTACCAATTGTAGAATATACGTTTATGGACGTTAAAAATGCACCAATAAAGATTAATATTATTGAAGTAAATGCTGTTGCACTCTCTTTTTCTACATTATAATATAAAAAAATATTCATTATTATTTGACCTATTATACAGATGACACCACCAGAGATGAAAGCTAAAAGTACGTCTTTAAATATAGGACTTTTTTTTGCTTTTTCTTCAACGTAGTTTTTATATTGATCGTCTGTCATATTTATATTTTCATTCATAAAATCACCACAAATATTATTTGAAAAAAATGATTATATATGTAAAAAAATTAAAAAAACACAAAAATAAAAAAAATATGTTGAATAATTTTTTTATTTGTTATATTATTATATTGGTATAAGTATATCTTGGGGGAAAATATATGAAAATGAAAAGTTTGAAAAAAATGTTTTTTGTTTTAATTTTTATTGTTGTAGTAGTTGGAGCTGCATTTTTAATCATGAAATTTTCTAGTAATATTATTGATAGGAATATAGAAAAGCTAAAAACTAGTGCTATAGAATATCTAGGAATGGACGAAAATGATAATTATATTTATATGGGAAATGATTCTAAAGTTTATTCATTTTCAAAATATACAGATATGCAATCTTTTTCTTATGATAGTGTAAATGCAAGAAAAGATGGTCTTGAAGGTGTAGTATCTAAAAATAATAAAATTTTAGTAGAATTTGGTAAATATTATGATATTTTAGATGATAGATTCTGTGGTTCATATATAGTTCAAAATGAAGAGGGAAAATATGGTCTCTTATCATATAAAGGAAATGTAATTTTAGATACCGTATATGATAATATTGAAACATTTGGTAGTGATGTTCCTGTTATGAAAGTTACATCAGGGGATAAATATTATATAGCAACAACTAGTAAAGCTATCATATATGAAACAAGTAATAGCAATGTAACAATAGAATTTGGAACAAGACTAAATAAGAATTCAGATAAAGGTTTAGTTAAGATTGTAGATGGCGATACACAAATGGTATACGATATTCAAACAGGAAAAGAAGTATATAGTGGCGAAGGACTAACTGTAGAGTATAATATAATTAAAGATAGTGTAAATAATGTTTTTGTTTTAGTTGATGAAAATGGAAATATTGTAAAAAAAGTTGATTATATAGCAGAAGAAGAAAGCTTAAGTATGAAATTTGATGAGTATATAGCTATTGAAACTAATTCAGGCTATTATGAGATATATGACAGAAAATTTAATAAAGTATTAGAAACAGAAAGACAACCAGCATTCTTTAAAACATATAAAGATGAAATTTATATAATAAATAATGTGGAAGATGCTGTAGAAATATATAAAGATGGAAAGCAAGTAAAGAAAATAGATGGATATGAATATTCATCAGAATCAATGACAGAATATAGTTATATGTTCGGACTTGTAAACATAGAATCACAAAAAACAGATTTATTTAATTTTAAATTTGAAAAAGTAAAAGAAGATGTTACTTTAGATAAAGTTTATCCAAAATATGCACTAATTGTAAATTCTGATTCTAATAAAGTAGCTTATACAATATATGGAGAAGAAATAGTACTTGGAAATAATATTGCTATTCATACACTTAATACAGAATCAACATTTAATGATTATATATTAGTTTCTAAGTCTAATAATGGAGTATATGACCTGTTAGATTTAAAAGGTAACTCAGTTATAAAGAATATTGCAAATATAGAGTTAGTTTTAAATGATCATGTTGTTATAACAGATAATGCAAAAGGTGATATGTATTTATTTGATATAAAAAATAATAAGGAAATATTTAGATTTGAAAAAGATAAATATACTTCAGCTTATAAGACAGTTCCAGCATTAAAATTAACTACAGGATATTTTGATTATAAGGGACAACAAATAGCTAAAATAGAAGAATAAAATTATTGTAAGAGTGTTACATTTAATAAATGGGAAAATTTATTATGTAACACTTTTTTTACATTATTGATGATAATTACATTGAATATTTAAGTCAATTTGATAAGCATATTGCTTATAATAAAAATAAGAAAAGACTATATATAGGAATTGTGATTGTTGTTGAAAAACATTATTATTTTGCACCTTTATTTTCTACAAAACAAAAACATAAAAGATATAAAAATAACTTAACATTTTTTGGAATTACAAATCTTAAAGTAAAAATAAGAGTTATGGATATAAAAGATTAATTTCAGAACAGTACTCTTATATAAATAGGCCCGAAAATAAATTAAAAATAATGGAAAAAGCACTAGAATAATAATTCATATCTCATTTTATTTTGAAAAAATATTGAAAAAAATAACAATCTCTGATATAATGTTTTTGTAGTATAAACGTAGCATGGAGGTAGTAAAAATGGACAACGATAAGAAATTTGGCAGTGAAATGTTTGGATACGATAAGAGAGAAGTTGAAGAATATATAAAAGCCTTAAAAGCAGAATATGAAAGTAAACTTCAATCTGAAAAATCTGATTCAAATAGAGTTGCAAATGAGCTAACTATAATAAAAAAGAAATTAGAAAGATATGAAACAGACTATGTTGAACGCCAAGAAAAAGTTGCCAATGCTTTAATAACAGCAGAAGATCAAGCAAGAAAAATAATTGAAGATGCAAGGGCTGAAGCTCTTCAAGAAAAAGATAGAATAGAAAGTTTAATAGAAATGGAAAAAGAGAAATTACTTGATGTGAAAAAAGAAGTATTAGACTTAAAAGAAAAATCTATTAAATTATTGGAAAAATATAATAATGAAATTAATAATTTATTAGAACAATAATAAGTAATAAAAAGTTTAAATCATAATATATTAGAACAGGAGATGTTTTAAATATTATGATTTCTTTTTTTACAAATGTTCTAAATGTAATAAACAAAAAAGTTAAAAATATAATTAATTTACATTCATATAAAAACAAATTTAATAAGATAAATTTTGCCATAAATATAAATAAAATAGTTATATTTATGAGTGGAACTATCATATTACTTGTTTTATATTTTAATCCAAAATATATTTATTATATTTCAACAAATTTCAGACAAGCAGAAACCTCATATAGTATAGCTAAAGCAAGTTTATCTTTATTTAGTATTTTTAATTCTAAAAACTATAAGGTTGAAGATATAGTAATAAATGAAGAAAATAATAAAAATGATAATATAGAAAATGTAAAAGAATATCATTCAGAATATGAAATATTAGATGATATGTGTAAAATAGAAGATGAGCTAAGTGTATTTAACTCAGTTGAGGCGACTAATATAACTGAAAATACATCTAGTATTCAAAGGGCATTTGTCGGTAATTTATCTATAATAAATTATTCATATAATAAAGATATAGATTATAGTAAATTGATATCTGACTCTAATATAATTTTAACTAAAAAAAGTGATAAAATTTTACTTTACAATACACATACATCAGAGTCTTATGCAAATTCAGAAAAATTTACATTTGAGTATACTGGTACAAGGAGAACTACTGATGCAAATTATAATATGCTAAGAATAGCTAAAGAACTAAATAATAATTTAAATGAAAAAGGGTTTAACTCAATTCAAGATACAACTCCGCATGATTATGGAACATATACTAGTGCATATGCAAAATCAAGAATTACTTTACAAAATGCTATTTCTTCTTATGGAGGATTTGGGCTTGCAATAGATGTACACAGAGATGCAATAGAAAATCTTGATTTTAGACCAACAGTAAATATTAGGGGAGTTGAAGTCGCAAGAATTATGTTTGTTATAGGAGCAGGAAGTAGAGATAATAAAAATCCTTATTTTGAAGATAATTTAAAACTTGCACTAAAGTTGCAGTATATAGGGGAAAAAATTTATCCGGGACTTTTTAGAACTATGTATATAAGAAATTCAATCTATAATCAAGATTTAAATAAATACTCTCTTTTAATAGAAGTAGGAGCTTCTGGAAATAGTATTGAAGAGGCTCAAATGGCTACAAGATGCATAACAAATTTATTAAATATAATTTATA
>HF996758.1:29714-34983 GCA_000433335.1 Clostridium sp. CAG:1219
TAAAGTGTCAAATAATCTAGTTATAGTTGAGTCGCCTTCTAAGGCAAAAACAATAAAGAAATATTTAGGAAAAAATTATGAGGTTATAGCATCACAAGGACATATAATAGATTTGCCATCTAGTAAACTTGGCGTTGATGTTGACAATGACTTTAAAGCAAGCTATATAACTATGAAAGGAAAAGCTAAAATAATTAAGGAGATAAAAGATAAAGCTAAAAAAGCAGATAAAGTTTATCTTGCTACTGACCCTGACCGTGAAGGGGAGGCTATAGCTTGGCATCTTAGAAATATGCTAAAGATTGATGAGAGAGAAAAATGCAGAATTGAATTTAATGAAATTACGAAAGATGCAGTAAAAAAGGCTATAAATAGTCCAAGAACTATTGATGAAAATTTAGTAAATGCACAACAAGGAAGAAGAATATTAGATAGAATCGTTGGATATAAAATCTCACCAGTGTTGTGGAAAAAGGTAAAAAAAGGTCTTAGCGCAGGTAGGGTTCAGTCAGTTGCGATGCGTATTATAATGGACAGAGAAAGAGAAATTAGGAAATTTAAAAAGCAAGAATATTGGACGTTAGAAGCAAAACTATTAAAAGGGAAAGAAGAAATATTATCTAAGTTTTATGGTAATACAAAAGGAAAAATAGAATTAAAAAATGAAGAGCAAGTAAATGAAATTTTAAAAAATATAGATAAAAAGGAATATAAGGTTGTAGATATAAAAGTAGGAGAGAAAAAGAGAAACCCAGCTCCACCATTTACAACATCATCACTTCAACAAGATGCTTCAAGAAAATTTGGATTTAGTGTTAAAAAAACAATGATGATTGCTCAAAGGCTGTATGAATCTGGATATATAACATATATGAGAACTGACTCTACTAGAATATCAAATGAAGCAAGAAATATGGCAAAAGAATATATTGTAAAAAAATATGGAGCAAAATACTATGAAAATAGATTCTATAAAACTAAAAAAGATGCACAAGATGCCCATGAGGCGATAAGACCTAGTGATCTTTCCAAAAGTAGTGAAGTATACGAATCATTTTCAAAAGATGAACAGAAATTATATACACTAATATTAAATAGATTTTTAGCTAGTCAGATGTCAACAGCCATATATGATACAAAGAAAATTACAATAAATGTTAATGATTATATTTTTATAACAAATGGTAGTCAAGTTAAATTTGATGGCTTTATGGTATTGTATATAGAATCTACAGATGAAGCCTCATCTGATGACGATATTGGAATTTTGCCTGACATTGAAATTAATGATATATTAAAACAAAAGAAATTAATTTCAGAGCAAAAATTTACAGAACCACCAGCAAGATATACAGAGGCAAGTTTGGTAAAGACATTAGAGGAAAAAGGAATAGGAAGACCAAGTACGTATGCTCCAACAATCTCTACTTTGCTTGATAGAGTATATATAGAAAAAGATAAAAAATATCTTGTTCCAACTCAACTTGGTGAAATAGTAGACGATCTTATGGAAAAGAATTTTTGCAATATAGTAGATATTTCATTTACAGCAAATATGGAACAAAATTTAGATTTAGTATCTGAAAATAAAATTGATTATATAAAAATGTTAAAAGAATTTTATAATCCTTTCATAAAAAATTTAGAAGAAGTACAAGATAAAATAGAAAAAGTAAAAATTCCAGAGCAAGAAACAGATGTCAAATGTGAATTATGTGGAAGAAATATGGTTATAAAACAAGGTAGATTTGGCAAATTTTTAGCTTGTCCTGGATATCCAGAATGCAAAAATGCCAAACCTTTAGTAGAAAGTATAGATGTACCTTGTCCAAATTGTGGTGGAAAAGTACTTATAAAGAAAACTAAAAATAGAAGAAATTTTTATGTTTGTGAAAATAATACAAATAAAGAGGACTCGAAGTGTGATTATATCTCATGGAATAAACCTAAAAAAGAAAAAAATGAAAATGGTAAATAAAAATCTAAAAAAATCGAAAAAAATATTGATTTATTTTAACTATTATGATAACATATTCATATAATATGATAAGTAAAGTTTTGAGTTTGAAGAATAATTTTTTTTAGGAGGTGCATGCCTATGAATATGGATGTGCAGGAATCAGTTTTTAACTTATAGGAAGGACGTGAGATATGATAAATAAATTTATTTAGCGTTTCTCTTTGGCTATCCCAAAAAATTAATATGCAGGTATACTTTTATACATGACGAAGTGAGATTTTCTCACTTCGTTTTTTCTTGAAAAAAAGCTATAATTAGTATATAATATATCAGGTATTAATTGGAGGTATATCTTGGATAAAAATAATATTAAAGTAAACGTAATTGGTGCAGGGCTTGCAGGATGTGAGTGTGCATATATGCTTGCTAAAAATGGAATAAAAGTAAAATTGTATGAAATGAAACCAAGCAAAAAAAGTGAGGCACATAAATCAGATGACTTTGCAGAACTTGTTTGTAGTAATTCATTAAAGTCAGAAGAAATTACTAATGCGTGTGGTTTATTAAAAAAAGAAATGGAAATGTTCGGGAGTATATTTATTGAAGCTGCAAGCATTGCAAAAATTCCAGCAGGACAAGCACTGGCTGTAGATAGAGATGTGTTTTCTGATTATATAACAAAAAAAATTAAGGAAAATAAAAACATTGAAATAATTAGTGAAGAAGTAAAAGATATTAAAAGTTTAGATGGTATAGTTGTAGTAGCAACAGGACCCTTGACTTCAGATGAGTTAATGAAAAGTATATCTAAATTAATTGGAGAGGATAGTCTATACTTTTTTGATGCAGCGGCCCCTATAGTAGAGAGGGAATCAATTAATATGGAGATAGCATATGAAATGAATAGATATGGGGAGAGAATTGGTGGAGATTATATAAATCTTCCTATGAATAAAGAACAATATGAAAATTTTTATAATGAACTTATAAACGCTAAAAGGGCTAATCGTCATGAATTTGATAAATTAATATTATTTGAAGGTTGTATGCCAGTTGAAGAGATGGCAAAACGTGGTAAAAAGACGTTGGTATTTGGGCCTCTTAAACCTATTGGACTTGACAATCCTAAAACAGGGGAAAAAAATTATGCAGTTGTACAATTAAGAGCTGAAAATAAAGAAAAGACTATGTATAATTTGGTGGGATTTCAAACAAGTTTGAGCTTTCCAGAGCAAAAGAGAGTATTTAGCATGATACCAGGTCTTGAAAATGCTAATTTTATAAGATATGGTGTAATGCATAAGAATACATATATAAATGGGGGAAGAATACTTAATAGTAATTTTGCACTAAAAGAAAACAAAAATATATATTTTGCAGGACAAATATCTGGTGTAGAAGGATATGTTGAATCAGCTGCATCCGGACTTATAGTTGCAATATCAATTATTGAAAATATGAAAGGTAAAAATATTGAATTTCCAGATAATACAATGCTTGGTAGCCTTGCAAAATATGTTTCAACAGAGAATAAGAATTTTCAACCAATGAACGCGAATTTTGGAATACTAAAACCATTAGATGAGAAAATAAAGGACAAAAAAGAAAGATATAAAATGATGGCAAATAGATCACTAGAGGAAATAACTAACTTAAAAAATATATTGTAGCTTTATTTGTTAAGAGGAGAAAAAATATGGGAAAAATATACTTTTTTTATGGTGAGGAAAAATATGATATTGAGCAAAGTGTTCAGAAAATAAAAAAAGAATTTGGAAATTTAGAACTTGGAATAAATTTATTTTATATAGATAGTGAAAATGTACAAAATTTAGGACAAATTTCTTCTGGTGTTTCTTTTTTTGGTGAAGAAAAACTAATAATTATGAAAAATACTAAATTAAAATTTGACGTAGATTTTATAGAGAAAGAGAAGGAAAGCGGAAAGACTTATATAATAATAGAAGATAGCGTCGATAAAAGGACTTCTGAATATAAAAAATTATCAAAAATTGCTGAAACTAAAGAGTTTAAGTTTATGGATCAAAAGCAAATCATAGCTTATATAATGAAAATTCTTGAAAAATGTTCTCTAAAAATAGATTATAAAACAGCTGAATATATGGCTGAAGTTTGTGGTGAGAATAAGGCAAATATAATAAATGAATTAAATAAAATTGTTTTGTACAATGGCAGTTGTAATACAGTAGATAAAGAAACAATAGATAAAGTGTGTGTAAAAACGTTAAATGCGAAAATATTTGATATGTTAGATTTTATAGTAAATAAAGATCATAAAAATGGAATTTTATTATTGGACGAACTTCTTATTCAAAAAGAGGCAATTGTGAAAATATATATAATGTTGTATAAACAAGTAAAGCAAATGTATATGATTAAAATTTTAAAAGAAAAAAGGGAAAATGATATCGCAACTAAACTGCAAATACATCCATATGTATTTCAAAAGTTGTCTAAAACGTCTGATAAGTATAGAATAGATGAACTAAAATCTATAATGAAGTCGTTTGATAAATATGATGAGGCTACTAAAAGTGGTGAAATGGATTTTGAAGTAGGACTAAAAAAAATAATTTGTTCTATGTAAGAAAAGGACAGCCTAAACAGACTGCCCTTTATTTGTTACATGTTTATCACGATTAACGACACACATGCTTTCGACTTTGTCGCATGGAAGTTCGTTATCTTTCTTCCCTTAAAATAAAAAGGTTTGGGAAGGAGAAGTTTTGAAGGCTCCATTCCTGAAACCTCCACAATATTATCTATTGTTTCAGTTATTGAGGCCGACGGATTAAGCTGTCTTATTTCATCGAGAAGTATTTCCTGCTTTTTTGTCATTTCTTTATAGCGGTTCCTTTCTTGATTATTTTTAAGCGAATTACCTCGCCGCCGTTACCAACATTTTTTTCATTTGTGATTTCAGAAACACGCGGATTAAATCCTTTTTCCTCAAAGTAGAATGAGGAAGGAAGTATGAGTGTTTCGGGAAATACGTCTACAAAGAGTATTCCGAGGTCTGCGACTTCAATTTTTACCTCGGGATTCTCAGAAAGGATATAGGTTATGAGCTTTTCCTTTCCAGAAAATGAAGTTTTTGGCATTTGAATGTTTCCTCCTAGTAATAATTAAATTTTGGTAAAGTCGCTTTGAATTCTAAGTGACCATAAAAACCAATGTAAAAATATTATAACATTTTTGAGAATAAATGTCAATGAAATATTAGGAAAAAATAAATTATAGACAACATAAATAATTAACAAAATAATTATTTTTTTAGTTAAGTTATAT
>HF996759.1:0-1230 GCA_000433335.1 Clostridium sp. CAG:1219
AAAAACTAATAAAATATAATAGAATTATCTATGGAATAGGTGAAGTTAATGAAAAAAGTGTTTATAGTGTTGGGAATAGTTTTAATCCTTTTAGGAGGTTTTTATTTCTTATGGAGCAATCCTGAATTGGGACAAAATGTAGGAAATAGCGTAACAGCTTTTTTTACTGATTTATTTGAAGGTAAGTATGTACCATATAATAAAGATTTTGAAATAAATACACTAAAAGTTTCTAATTGTGATTACTATTATAATAAGCTAACGGAAGACCAACAAAAGATGTATACAGCTGTGGCAATATCTGTTAAGAATTTAGAGCAGATGGCAAAGGTTAGGGCATACCAAAATAATGTAGATGATGATATAGTAAAAGATGCTGCAGTGGCGATGGAAGCATTTTTTGCAGATCATCCTGAGGTATTTTATGTAGATTTACAGTATGAAGTATATACAGTAAAATCAGTTTTTGGAAAAGATATAGAGATAAAACTTAAATATACATCAGAAGATAAAAATAAAATAAAAGCACAAGTAGTAGAAATATCAAAAAAAATTGATGAGATACTTTCATCTGTTGAATCTCATAAATCAGATATTGAAAAAGAGATTGAAATACATGATAAGTTGTGTGATAAAATAAAGTATTATGAATATACTGATATTAATTCTATACCACTAGATATGCACTCTGTATATGGGGCACTTTTAAAGGGTGAGGCGGTATGTGATGGTATGTCTAAATCTTATCAAATACTGCTTGATAGAGCAAATATAGAAAACATTTTAGTTGTAGGAAAAATAGAAGAATTACATGCTTGGAACATAGTAAAAATAGAAAATGAATGGTATAATGTTGATATTACATCAGATAAATCTATAAAAGGTGAAGATACGTTTACTATACATTCTTATTTTAATGTTACGGATGATGTGATACAAAGTACACATACTTTTTCAAACAAAGAATTGTTACCTGAAGCGACTGGCACAAAATATAATTATTATACATACAAAAATTATTTTATAGATTCGAATGACAATTTTAATGATAAATTACAAAAAATAATATCATCATCAAAAGATTCTAACATACTAGAATTTTCTGTAAATAAGAATATAAAAGATGTTCCTGATAAAATGATATCTAGCATGCAGTCAAACAAGAATACGGGTTATTTAACTGAAAATTTGACTAGAGTAAGTTATTATAATATTTTAAATTCTTATATT
>HF996759.1:1250-6483 GCA_000433335.1 Clostridium sp. CAG:1219
TATTAAGAAAATAAAATAAAAATTGACAAAATACGTTGACGGTAAAATAAAAGTATAGTATAATCAAAGTATGTACGTTAGGGGGGAATTTAAATGAAAAGCGAAAAAGATTGGTTAGTAACTTTATTATTAGCATTATTTTTAGGAAATTTTGGAGCACACAGATTTTATACTGGCAAAATAGGAACTGCTATTCTTATGATAGTTACATGTGGAGGATGCGGAATCTGGACATTAATTGACTTTATCATGATTTGTTGTGGTAAATTTACAGATGCTCAAGGAAACGTTATTTCTAACAAATAATTTCACTAAAAAGTTAATAAGCATTTAAATTGCATTTTGTTAACAAAAGTTTTAAAATCCTGCAAAAGTGTTGACTTTTACAGGATTTTTTTGTATAATAAACAGTGTATATTTTTTATATATACACTGTTTATTTTTTAAAAGAAAGGGGTGAACTTAAGTGCCAACATTTAGCCAATTAGTAAGAAAAGGAAGATAATGCAAGTAAAAAGGAAAGGAAGGTGAACTTAGAGTGCCTACATTTAGCCAATTAGTAAGAAAAGGAAGAGAAAATAAAGTAACAAAATCTAAATCTCCTGCTCTTCAAACAGGATACAATTCTAGAAAAAAAGTTACTACAAATCAATCTTCACCACAAAAAAGAGGCGTTTGTACAGTTGTTAAAACTCAAACTCCTAAAAAACCAAACTCTGCACTTCGTAAAGTAGCCAGAGTTAGACTTACAAATACAATGGAAGTAACAGCATATATTCCAGGAATTGGTCATAACCTACAAGAACACAGTGTTGTTTTAATTAGAGGTGGAAGAGTAAAAGATCTACCAGGTGTTCGTTACCATATTGTAAGAGGCGTATTAGATACTGCTGGTGTCGCTGATAGAGCACAAGCAAAATCTAAATACGGAGCTAAAAAAGCTAAGAAAAAATAGTTTGGTAAACTAGGTGCTTAAGTTTAAATATATATAAAATTAAACTTGCACTTAACAAAAATTTGAAATTTTTGAGTACCCATAGTTAATTTAAAATTAGCTAAGTAATTATTATTTATGAAGGAGGGAAGAAAAGTGGCAAGAAAAGGACATATTGCAAAAAGAGATGTTATGCCAGATCCTATGTACAAATCTAAAGTTGTAACAAAACTTATAAACAAAGTTATGTGGGATGGTAAAAAAGTAACTGCACAAAAAATCGTTTATGGAGCATTTGATATAGTTAAAGAAAAAACTGGTAGAGAAGCATTAGATGCTTTCGAACAAGCTTTATCTAACGTTACACCACAACTTGAAGTTAAAGCAAGAAGAGTTGGTGGAGCTACATATCAAGTTCCAATGGAAATTAGAGAAGATAGAAAACAATCTTTAGCAATCAGATGGCTTGTTGAATATGCTAGAAAAAGAAACGAACATAGCATGGAAGCAAGACTTGCAGGAGAAATTATGGATGCTATAAACTCACAAGGTGGAGCATTCAAGAAAAAAGAAGATACTCATAAAATGGCAGAAGCTAACAAAGCATTTGCTCATTATAGATGGTAGAAATTTAACAAGAAAGGAGGAAGAAAATAAATGGCAGGTAGAGAATATCCTCTTGAGAGGACAAGAAATATCGGTATCATGGCTCACATTGATGCTGGTAAAACTACTACTACAGAAAGAATATTGTTTTACACAGGTAAAACACATAAAATAGGTGAAGTTCATGATGGCGGAGCTACAATGGACTGGATGGAACAAGAACAAGAAAGAGGTATAACAATTACTTCAGCTGCAACTACATGTTTTTGGAATAACAATAGAATAAACATTATTGATACTCCAGGACACGTTGACTTTACAATTGAAGTTGAAAGATCTCTAAGAGTTCTAGATGGTTCTGTAACTGTACTTTGTGCTAAAGGTGGAGTTCAACCACAATCTGAAACTGTATGGAGACAAGCAAATAAGTATAACGTTCCAAGAATGGTATATGTAAATAAAATGGATATTACAGGTGCTGATTTCTTTAATTGTGTTAAACAATTAAGAGAAAGATTAAATGCAAATGCTGTTCCAATAGCATTACCAGTTGGAAAAGAAGATACATTTAAAGGTCTAGTAGATCTTGTTACTATGGAAGCATGTATTCACTATGATGATCTTGGAAAAGATGTAAGACGTGAAGCTATTCCAGAAGATATGAAGGCACAAGCAGAAGAATATAGATCAAAATTACTTGAAGCTGTTGCAGAAACAGATGAAGAGTTAATGATGAAATATTTAGATGGCGAAGAACTTACAGTAGAAGAAATTAAATCAGGAATTAGAAAAGCTACAATAGCTGGTACTATGGTTCCAGTAACATGCGGAAGTTCATATAAAAATAAATGTGTTCAAGAATTGCTTGACAACATTGTTGATTATATGCCAGCTCCAACTGATATACCTCATATAAGAGGTGTACTAGAAGATGGTACAGAAGATGAGAGAAAATCATCTGACGAAGAACCATTTGCTGCACTTGCATTTAAAATAATGACAGATCCATATGTTGGAAAATTAACATTCTTTAGAGTTTACTCTGGTACACTTGAATCTGGTTCATATGTTTATAATGCAAACAAAAATAAAAAAGAAAGAATAGGAAGACTTATTCAAATGCATGCTAATTCAAGACAAGATATAGATAAAGTTTACGCTGGTGATATAGCATGTGCTGTTGGTCTTAAAGATGTTGTAACTGGTGATACAATTTGTGATGAAGCTCATCCAATAATTCTAGAATCTATAGAATTCCCAGAACCAGTTATAGATATATCTATTGAACCTAAAACTAAAGCTGACCAAGAAAAAATGGCTATAGCTTTACAAAAATTAGCTGAAGAAGATCCTTCATTTAAGACATATACAAACCAAGAAACTGGTCAAACTATTATAGCAGGTATGGGTGAACTTCACCTAGATATCATTGTTGATAGAATGAAGAGAGAATTTAAAGTTGAAGCAAATGTTGGTAAACCACAAGTTGCTTATAAAGAAACTATTAAAAAACCAGTTAGAGTTGAAGGAAAATTCATCCGTCAATCTGGTGGTAGAGGTCAATATGGTCATGTATGGCTAGAAGTTGAACCAAATGAACCAGGTAAAGGTTATGAATTTGAATCAAAAATTGTTGGTGGTGTAGTTCCAAAAGAATATGTAAAACCAACAGATGAAGGTATTCAAGAAGCAATGAAAGCTGGTGTGCTTGCAGGATATCCTGTAGTTGATCTAAAAGTTGCTCTAGTAGATGGTTCTTATCATGATGTTGACTCATCTGAAGCAGCATTCCATATTGCTGGATCTATGGCTTTAAAAGAAGCATGTCGTCAAGGAAATCCTTGTTTACTTGAACCAATAATGAAAGTAGATATAACAGTTCCAGAAGAATATATGGGAGATGTTATAGGAGATGTAAACTCTAGACGTGGAAGAATGGAAGGAATGGATACAATTCAAGGAACAACAACTATACATTCATTTATACCACTTTCTGAAATGTTTGGATACGCAACAGACTTAAGATCAAAAACTCAAGGTAGAGGCGTATATGCTATGGAACCTTCTCACTATGAAGAAGTTCCAAAATCAGTTCTAGAAACAATAGTTGCTTCTAGAAAAAAGGCTGAATAATTACAAAATTAAAAATTACAAATATATGTATTGCAAAATACATATATTTGTAGTAAAATATTATTTAATGAATGCAATATGCATTAATAAGGAGGAAATGAAAAATGGCAAAAGCTAAGTTTGAAAGAAACAAACCACACGCTAATATTGGTACTATTGGTCACGTTGACCATGGTAAAACAACACTTACAGCTGCAATCACTAAATACTGTAGCTTAACAGGTGGAGCTGAATTCAAAGCATACGATCAAATCGATGGAGCTCCAGAAGAAAGAGCAAGAGGTATAACAATCTCTACTGCTCACGTTGAATATGAAACAGCAAACAGACACTACGCACACGTTGACTGTCCAGGACACGCTGACTATGTTAAAAACATGATTACAGGTGCTGCACAAATGGATGGTGCTATTCTAGTTGTTTCTGCATCTGATGGTCCAATGCCACAAACAAGAGAACACATTCTTCTTGCAAGACAAGTTGGTGTTCCTTATATAGTTGTTTTCATGAACAAATGTGACATGGTTGACGATGAAGAATTACTTGAACTAGTTGAAATGGATATTAGAGATTTACTTTCTAAATATGATTTCCCTGGAGATACAACTCCTGTAATAAGAGGTTCTGCTCTTAAAGTTCTAGAATCTACTTCTACAGATCCAGAAGCTCCAGAATACAAATGCATCAAGGATTTACTTGCTGCAATTGATGAGTATATTCCAACTCCACAAAGAGATACAGAAAAACCTTTCTTAATGCCAGTTGAAGACGTATTCACTATCACAGGTAGAGGAACAGTTGCAACAGGTAGAATTGAAAGAGGTATGTTAAAAATCGGTGACGAAGTTGAAATCGTTGGTCTTTCTGATGAATCTAAGAAAACAACAGTAACAGGTATCGAAATGTTCAGAAAATCTCTTGATTTTGCTGAAGCTGGAGATAATGCTGGTGTTCTTCTAAGAGGAATCCAAAGAAACGAAATTGAAAGAGGTCAAGTTATTGCTAAACCTGGTTCAATTCATCCACATACTGAATTTGAAGCTGAAGTATATATCCTAACTAAAGAAGAAGGTGGAAGACATACTCCATTCTTCCAAGGATATAGACCACAATTCTATTTCAGAACAACTGACGTTACAGGTGTTATTGAATTACCAAAAGATAAAGAAATGGTAATGCCAGGAGATAACGTAACAATGAAAATTAAACTTATCACACCAATCGCTATAGAAAAAGGATTAAAATTCGCTATTCGTGAGGGTGGTAGAACAGTTGGTGCTGGTTCAGTATCTAACATTATAGAATAATTGTTTTAAAAGAAAGCTTAACTGAGTTGAGCTTTCTTTTTTTGTAAAAAAACAATTTGTTTAAAAATATCATAAAGACAAATACTATAAATGGTGGTATTTGTGATAAAATTTGAAAGAATATATTATGAAAAAGAAGTATTAGAATATGAACAAGGAAAAAAGTTACTAGAAATGTATAAGGATATTCCACATATAGAAATAAAATCTCATAATAATATAGAAGAATTAAGAAAATATGAAAATAAAGATT
>HF996759.1:6544-6980 GCA_000433335.1 Clostridium sp. CAG:1219
GAAAAACTCATAAATATGTAGAAAATCATAAAGTGTCAGATTATTTAGTGCCTTACACATCATCTGGTTGCATTGCTATGTGCATGTACTGCTATCTGGTATGTCATTATAATAAATGCGCATATCTAAGAATTTTTGTAAATAGAGATGAAATGTTAAATAAATTAATAAAAAAAGCTCTTAGTTCTACAAAAGATGAAGTATACGAAATTGGATCGAATAGTGATCTTATTTTGGAAAATCTGATAACGCATAATTTAGAATGGACAATAGAAAAGTTTGCCAAATTTAATAAGGGATATATAACTTTCCCAACAAAATTTTCTAATGTAGATGATATACTAAATTTAAAGCATAATGGTAGAGTAATAGTAAGAATGAGTGTAAATCCAGAATATATAATTAAAAATGTAGAATTTTTAACTGCAGATTTAAA
>HF996759.1:7004-7606 GCA_000433335.1 Clostridium sp. CAG:1219
ATAGAGTAAAAGCTATAAATAAACTTATAGATGCAAATTATAAAGTAGGTATCATAATTGCACCAGTTATAATGGTTGAAGATTATAGAAATCTATATAAAGAATTAATAATATATTTGAAAGAAAATTTAAATAAAAAAGCAATAGATAGTCTGTTCTTTGAAGTAATATTTATGACTTATAGTTACGTTCACGATAAGATAAATACAGAAGCTTTTCCAAAAGCCATAAAATTATATAATAAAGATAAAATGCGTGCGAGGGGAAGATATAAGTATATGTATAAAGAGAATATCTTAGAAGCTGGAAAACAATATATTGGCTCCCTTTTAAAAGAATATTTTCCTAAAAACGAAATCAAGTATATTGTTTAGAAAATAATTAAAAATATATGAATACTATTGACAATAAAGAATAAATATTAGATAATAGTAGTGAAAATATTAGGGGAGGTGCTAATATGGAAGAAATATTTGAAAGAGTAAAAGAAGTAATTGGTGAACAATTAGGAATAGAAGATATAGAAACTATAACAATGGAAACAACGTTTATAGATGATTTAGGTGCAGATTCACTTGATATAGTAGAACTTATAATGGCAC
>HF996759.1:7631-10110 GCA_000433335.1 Clostridium sp. CAG:1219
TGAAGAGGAATTCGATATGGAAATTCCAGAAGCTGAAGCAGAAAAAATATCATCTGTTGGAGATGCAGTAGAATATATTAAAAATAATCAATAAAATTGGAGCTTTTAGTAGCTCCTTTTTTATTTTTTATTGAAAAATTCTATTATTAAATATATAATATTAAGCAAGAAGGTGAAAAGATGCATAATAAATTAGAAGAATTAGAAGAAAAATTAGAATATAAATTTAATAATATAAATTTGCTTGTTACGGCACTTACACATAAGTCATATGCTTATGAAAATGCAAAAGAAGCGAAAACAGAATATAACGAAAGATTAGAATTTTTGGGAGATGCCATACTTGAGCACACGATTTCTGACTTATTATTTAAAGATAAGAATAAGTTTAAAGAAGGCGAAATGAGCAAAATGCGTGCTAGTATAGTTTGTGAAAACTCACTTAGTAGAGCGCTAAAGGATATAAAGGCAGAAAAATATTTAAGACTAGGAAAATGTGAAAAAATGACAGGTGGAAGAAATAAAGATGCAATAATAGCTGACGCATTTGAAGCTATTATGGGTGCAATTTATATAGATGGTGGATATGAAGTTGCAAGTAGAACAATATTAAAACTTTTACAAAAAGAAATAGTAGAAGTCCTTGAAGGAAAGAATTTAAACATAGATTATAAAACTAAATTGCAAGAGGAACTACAAAAAAATGGAACAGTAAAAATAGAATATGTTTTGATATCAGAAAGTGGACCAGAACATGATAAAACTTTTTGTGTTGAACTTTTATTTAATGGTAAAAAAATAGGTGATGGAAATGGAAAAAATAAAAAACAAGCTGAACAAAGAGCCGCAAAAAATGCACTTGAGAGACAAAGCTGGTGTTAAAATACAACTAGATTTATATGGGGTATTGAAAAACTTTAAAAAAGAGGATCATTATACAATTCCTGTATTTATACCACATAAGGGATGCAGAAATGAGTGTGTATTTTGCAACCAAAGGAGTATAAGTGGACAGATAGAAGCTCCAACTTATGATGATGTAAAAAAAACAATAGAAAAATATTTAGGCTATATTAAGGATAAAAAAGATATGAAAAATGTTGAAGTAGCTTTTTTTGGTGGTAGTTTTACAGGACTTAACATAAATGATCAAATTGGCTATTTAAAAGTAGCAAATGAATTTTTAATATCTAAAAAAATTAATGGTATTAGGTTATCAACAAGACCGGATTATATAAGACCTATGATACTTAATATTTTGAAAAAATATGGTGTCACAACGATAGAAATTGGTGTTCAATCAATGGATAATGATGTACTTCAAGCATCAAAGAGAGGACACTTAAATACAGATACTATACGTGCATCAAAACTTATAAAACTTTGGGGATTTAATCTTGGACATCAAATAATGATAGGATTGCCAAAGAGTACTGAAAATATTGAAAAAAGCACAATGGAAGCAGTAGCAAGAATTGCCCCAAACGAGCTTAGAATATATCCTGTTTATATACTTGAAGAAAGCGAACTGTATGAGATGTATAAAGAGGGAAAATATGAACCTCTTACTTTGGATGAGGCAATTAAAAGAGTGTTAAGCGTAATGCATATTTGTATGCAAACCAATATAAAAGTAATAAGAATTGGATTGCAAGCAACAGAGACTATAACTAAAACCAATTCACATGTTCTAGGACCAGTGTGTGATAATTTTGCAGAATATGTTCTTGCAGGACTTGCAAGAGAGAAAATGGAAGAAGAAATTTTAAAAAGAGAAAATATAAGTGGAGAAAACGTTATATTTGAAGTGGAGAAAAGATACACTTCAATAGTAATAGGTCCTAAAAAAATCAATAAAGATTATTTTTTGAATAAATATAAAGTTCAGATAGGAGTAAATGAAATATAGTGAAAAAAGTGATATTTACCTCTAGTGCTGGAGGTCATTTTGCAGAACTTATGTGTCTTGAAAAGCTTTTTGATGAATATGAATATTTAATCGTTACTGAAAAGACTGAATCTGTTTTGAAACTGAAAGAAAAGTACAATATAGAGTTTTTAAAATATGGCTCAAGATTTTATCCTTTCAAGTACATATTCGTATTATTATATAATATTATTAAGTCTATAAAGATAATTCTAAGGTTTAAGCCAGATACAGTTGTATCAACAGGAGCACATACTGGTGGAATTGTATGTTACATTGCTAAAATATTTGGCGCTAAAATAATTTATATAGAGTCGCTTGCAAAAACAAAAACGCTTTCTATTACAGGCAAAAATTTGTATAAAAAGGCAGATGTATTTTTTGTGCAGTGGGAAGGATTACAAGAAAAATACCCTAAGGCAAGATATATTGGAAGGTTGATGTAGTTATGAATGTACTAGTAATGGTTGGAACACAAAAACAACAATTTATAAGATTATTTGAAATGATAGAAAACTCAAGTCTTTTAGAAGGACAAGATGTAGTAGAGCA
>HF996759.1:10157-21757 GCA_000433335.1 Clostridium sp. CAG:1219
AATTTAAAACATTTCCTTTCATAGAAAACGAGGAGGTAAAAAAGTTAATAGAAAAATCAGATTTAATAATATGCCATGGTGGAGTTGGAACAATATTTGAAGGACTTCATAAGGAAAAGAAGGTTTTAGCAGTTCCAAGACTAAAAAAATACGGAGAACATGTGGATGATCATCAGTTAGAAATTTGCGATGAACTGGAAAATAATGACTACATTGTAGTTTGTAGAGATGGTGATAATTTAGATGATAAAATTTCTGAGATATTGTCTAAAAATTTAAAAAAATATGCAAGAGATGAAAAATTTTTAGAAGTTTTAAGAAAAGAAATATAAAAATACTAAATTTTGATAAAATACGCATAATATGTGTATGGAAAATGTATTAAAATATAAAAAAATTATAGTAGGAAAAAAACACAAAATAGATGTATTAGAGATAATATATGATTTTTTTATGATAATAATAGGAACGTTTTTGGTAAGTTTTGGAATAAATTTATTTTTGTTACCACTTCAACTTACTACAGGTGGAGTATCAGGAATTGCAACAATTCTTTACTATAAGCTTGGAATTTCAATGGGTGTTACTGTTATAGTATTAAATATTCCGCTGTTTATAATATCTATTGTAAAACTTGGTATTAAGTCAAGCATAAAAACTATAATAGCTACATTATTATTATCGTTTTTTTTAGATGCGTTTAAGTATGAAACACTGCTTACAAGAAATGTGTCAGATCTATTTACTTCATGTATTTTTGGCGGAATTATTATAGGCGTAGGATTATCTATTGTATTTAAGGCTGGCGCAAGTACTGGTGGGTCTGACTTGCTAGCACAGATAATTTATAAAAGCTTTCCTGTACAAAGCCTTAGCCAAGTGTTGCTTATAATAGAGTTTTTTATTATTTCAGCTACAGTTATAGCATTTCAAAATGTCAACGTAGGACTTTACTCATTAATAGCAATGTTTATATCTACCAAAATGGTTGATTTAATGTTTGAAGGGAGCTATTATACTAGGGTAGTTAATATAATAACTAAAAAGCCAAATGAAATTTCTGATGAAATACTTACAGAGCTTAAAAGGGGGGTTACTCTTACAAAAAGTATTGGGGCTAGAACGAAAGAGGAATATACAACTATTACGTGCGTAATTACAAGGCCTCAGGTTGCAAAAATAAAGAAGATAATAAGAGAGAATGATAAAGAAGCACTAATGTATATAGCTACTACAAATGAAGTTTTAGGAAAAGGTTTTAAGAGTATATAAGGGGGAAATATGAAAAGGGAAGAATTAGAAAAAATATGTAAAGATATAAGGAAAGACATACTATTTATGATAAGTAATGCCTCCTCAGGTCATCCTGGAGGAAGCTTGTCTGCTGTAGAAATCTTAGTTACGCTTTATTTTGAAATTATGAATTTGAATGAAAAAGATGGAAAAAGAATCGATAAATTTATTTTATCAAAAGGTCATGCAGCGCCCCTATATTATGCTGTTTTAGCTAAAAAAGGTTTTATAAAAAAAGAGGAATTATCAAAACTTAGAAAAATAGATTCTACACTTGAGGGGCATCCTACAAATAAAATTAATGGAGTAGATGTCTCTTCAGGTTCACTTGGTCAAGGTCTTTCTATTGCAAACGGAATGGCTCTGTCTAAAAAATTATTTAATGAAGAAGGATATGTTTACTGTCTTTGTGGTGACGGCGAAATGGAAGAAGGACAAGTATGGGAAGCTATGATGAGTGCAAGCAAATATAAATTAAACAATTTGATACTCATAATTGATAATAATGGATTACAGATAGACGGAACTGTGGAAAGTGTTAAAAACTTAATAGATCTAGAGAAAAAATGTGAATCATTTGGATTTTATACAAAAAGAATAGATGGCCACAATATAGATGAAATAATTAATTCTATTAATCTAGCTAAAAAACAAGAAAAGCCAATATGTATTTTGGCAAGTACTATAAAAGGAAAAGGTGTTTCCTTTATGGAAAATCAAGTAAAATGGCATGGTAAAGCCCCATCAAAGGAAGAAGTTAAAGAGGCTATTTTAGAAATAGAAAAAATGTAGGAGGGAATATATGAAATCAACAAGACAAGCGTATGGAGAATTTTTGGCGCAAGTAGGTGAAAATCAAAATATAGTAGTGTTTGATGCTGATCTTGCGGAAGCAACATATACTAAAATGTTTAGGGAAAAGTATCCAAAAAGACATATTGATGTTGGAATATCAGAACAAGATTTAGTTGGAATGAGTTGTGGGGTGGCGCTTACAGGAAAAAAGGTATTTGCATCATCATTTGCTATGTTTTTATGTGGAAGAGCGTACGAACAAATAAGGAATACCGCAGCTTATTCAAATGTAGATATTAATTTATGTGCTACTCATTCTGGTCTTGCAGTTGGAGAAGATGGTGCAACACATCAATGTATAGAAGACATAGCTCTTATGAATGTTATACCAAATATGAAAATATTCTGCCCTGCTGATGATATATCTACAAAAAAGATTTTAGGGGAATGTTTAGGGTTAACAGGACCAAAATATGTTAGACTTGGAAGGGCTGCTATGCCAGACGTATATTCTTATGATGAAGAATTTCATCTTGGAGGTTCAAAAACCTTTGGAAACGGAACAGATGGAACTATATTTGCTGTTGGAAGTACGGTAAATATCGCACTGGATGCTAAAGTTGAACTTGAAAAATCAGGAATAAATGTAAGAGTTGTGGATCTTTATTCTATCAAACCAGTAGATGAAGAAGAAATTTTAAAGTCTGCAAAACAAACAGAAAAATTAGTTTCCATAGAAGATCATAGTGTAATTGGTGGAATAGGAAGTATAATAGAATCAGTTTTATGCAAAAGGTATCCTAAAAAACTAGTAAAGCTTGGAGTTAAAGATATCTTTGGAAAATCTGGCAAACCTGATGAACTTTATGCAATGTATGGCATAACAAAAGAAGAAATAATAAAAAACTTTATTTAAAATATATATGTGAACATTTTGTTAAAGATTTTACAATAAATGTAAAAATAAAACAAAATGTTGCAAAAAGTTTTAATTTCATATATAATTTTTTCGAGGTAATATATGAATAAAAACGAAAAATTATTTGGGTTATATAGAGTTTTTGGATATGATTACTTATTTTATACTGTAATTGTATTCCTATATTTAACTCAAACAAAATGCATTAGTGTTGGAGAAGTTATGTACATATATGCATTTTATGCTGTATTTTCCGCGATTATGCAAATTCCATGTAATTATCTTATGGAAATAATAGGACTAAAAAAGAGTATGGTTTTAGGAAATGTATTTTTAATTATTCATTGCTTGATTTATATTTTTAGCCCAAAATTTGAATTTTTTATGGTTGCAGAACTATTTTGTGCAATAGGATTTTGTCTTAAAAACATATCGGAATCTCCTATGCTATATTCTAGTTTAAAAAGAAGCGGAAGACAAAATTATTTTGGTAAAATAGAGGGGAAAACTGTTTCTAAGTTCTTTTACATTGAAGCAATAACATCATGTTTTGTTGGTGTATTGTTTTCTGTAAATAATTATATTCCAATAATCTGTACTTTAATATCTCTTATTATTTCACTTGTTATTTCTACAAAGTTTGATGATGTAGAAATTCAAAGAGAGGATGAAAAGCAGAATTTAAAACACTATTTTAATGGAATTAAATTAGTTATGAAAAGTAAAAGAGTTATATCAATATTTTTATATGTTTTTGTGGTTACTGGACTTATTGAAGTAATAAAAGTTATACAAAAAGAGTCTGTTGTAAACTTACAAGTAAATTCTATTCAATATTCATTGATATTTGCACTGCTTACTTTTTGTATGGGGATTGGTTCTAGTATGCAATATAGAATAGAAAAATATACTAAAAGAAAAACCTTAACTGTTATAGGAATACTAATTTCAACGTTGCTTGTGATTTTGGGATTCTTTATGAATGTATTTGATGTAAGCAAATTTTTGGTATATTCAGTTATTATTATATTAGTAATTCAAAATGTATTACAAGGAACATATAGAATATCTATAAAAAAGTATTTAAATAATTTCACTACTTCAAAAATAAGAAGTAAGATATTCTCTATATTTTATATTTTTGAAGGAGTAGGAAAAGCCATAATACTATTTTTATCAGGGGCAATTATTGATAAAATAGGTAGTAATTATACAGCTATAATTATAGGACTCATAGCATTTTTACTTATAATTTATGTGACTGAATTTATGAAAAAAAGGTTAGGACGTGATCCTTATGAATATGATAGTGACGACATATTTGGTGCTGATATAAAGTAACTTAAACAAAAAAAATATATATAATATCTATAGGTGATTTTTATGGATTTTTATATAGATTTAATTATATATATTTTCGCTGTAATAGGAATTGTTGTTACCAATATAGCTTTTTTAGAAAGATATTTTTTTGTAAGTTCTAGCTCATTGAAGTTTAAGTTAAATAGAAATAATGTAAAAAAGAGATATTTAAAAAAATAAATAAGGTAGGTATATATGTATTCATTTTTTAAAGGAAATGTTGAAGATATTGAAGATGGAAAAATATCACTTTGTGTAAGAGACACGGGGTATGAAATAAATATGCCAGATAATGAGATAAGTAGCTTAAGTATTAATGATCAAATAAAAGTTTATACTTATTTACAAGTAAGAGAAGACGATATGAAATTATTTGGGTTTTTAAGCAAGAAAACATTAGAATTTTTTAAAAAGTTAATTCTTGTAAGTGGTGTTGGACCTAAAGTAGCACTTGGAATAATTGGAAATATTAATTCTGAAGATATGTGTGTTGCAATAGCTACTGAAAATGTATCTGTACTTAAAGCAATACCCGGAGTGGGACCAAAGATGGCTCAAAAAATAATATTTGAACTTAAAGATAAGATATTAAAAGAGCAAGAACAAGAGTTGAAGAATAATTTTAATTCTAAGAAAAATAATGAACAAGCAATTATTGAGGCAACTACAGCTCTACAGGTTTTGGGATATAATATTAAACAAATTAATTCAGTTTTAGAGAATTTGGATGTATCAGAAGATACAGTAGAGGGAATAATCAGAAAAGTACTTGCAAAAATGCAAAATATTTAATTAAAAAGGAAAGAGAAGATATATGATAGAATTTAGTAGTGTAACAAAGAAATATGATCATGGGATAACAGCTTTAGAAGAAATTAATGTTAATATTAAAAAAGGTGAGTTTGTATTTTTAGTTGGTCCATCAGGATCTGGTAAATCTACGTTTTTAAAATTGATGATAAAAGAAGAATTACCAACTAGTGGTAAGATTGTAGTTGATGATATTGATCTTAGTAAAATAAAACCTAAAGATGTTCCATATTTAAGAAGAAAAGTCGGATTCGTGTTCCAGGATTTTAGGCTTCTTTATGATAGAACTGTAGAAGAAAATATAGAATTTGCATTAAGAGTTATAGAAGCATCAGAAAGAGAAATAAAGACACAACTTAAATCAGTGCTTGAACTTGTTGGACTTTCAGGTAAAGAAAAATTTTACCCAAATCAACTTTCAGGAGGAGAACAGCAACGTGTTGCACTTGCAAGAGCTCTTGCAACTAGACCACCTATAATAATAGCTGATGAACCAACGGGTAACCTAGATCCTGCAACAGCAGATGAAATTTTTAACTCTTTAATGGAAATAAACGCAAGGGGAACTACTATTGTTGTAGTAACACATGCAAAAGATGTAGTAAATAAATTAAATAAAAGAGTAATTGCCCTAGATCATGGAAAAATTGTAAAAGATGAACAAGGAGGGTCTTACTAATATGACAACAAAAGGATATTTAATAAGAGAAGGTTATATAAATTTAAGGAAACATGGTTCAAAAACATTTTCTACAATGCTTGTAGTATGTGCAACAATGCTTATTATAGGAATATTTATATTATTGTTTCAAAATGTTAATTCTAATGTGAAAACAGTAAGAGAAGAGCAAGGATTGCAAGCCTTTATCCAAGATTCAGCAACAGAAGATGACGTTGAATATATGAAAGATCAAATAAAGAATATAGATGGAGTAAAAGAAGTTACATATATAACAAAAGAAATGGGATTTGAGAATGCAAAGGAAGTTTTTAAAGATTATGACTATTTTCTAACAGGACTTGAAAATGTAGATATATTTCCACGTTCTTTAGTAATTAAATTTAGTGATATATCAGTAAGTTCTGCTGTTAAAAGTAGTGTTGAAAAAATAGAAGGAATTTATAAAGTTCAATATGACGAATCTACGATAAATGCTGTCACTGCCGTTTCTAAAATTGTAAATATATTCTTACTTGGAGTGGGAGTTGTACTTTTAGTTGTAAGTATATTTATAATTTCAAATACTATAAAACTTGCAGTTTATTCTAACAAACGTGAAGTATTTATAATGAGGTATATGGGAGCTACAAATAAATTTATAAAAACACCATTTGTTATAGAAGGGGCTTTAATAGGAATGATATCTGCTACAATTTCATTTATATTAATTTCTATTGCATATATAGTAATATATGCTAGAATACCTAATATAAATGCAGCACTTGGATCTTTTGGAATTCTTCCTTATTCTGGACTTTGGTATCAAATACTTATAGTGTTTTTTGCACTAGGGCTTTTCATTGGAATATTCGGAAGTAGCGTTTCTGTAAAAAAATATTTAAAGGTGTAAAAGGAGAGTGACTTATGAGAAAAGCAAGTCTATTTAAGGTAATAGCATCTACGTGCTCTATTTTGCTTATTGTTTCTTCAGTAAATGCTACTAGTATATCAGATTACTATAAACAGATGAATGAAATAAAGGCTAAGCAAAAAGCAGCAGCAGAGAAACTTACTGGTGTAGAAAAAGAAATTCAAGAGAATTTATATGATATAATGGAACTTGATGAGAAAGTAACAGAATACACACTTAATTTAACAAACTTAGAAAAGCAAAAAGATGAAGTAAACGAGAAAATAAAAACTTACGAAGAGGCATTACAGAAATCATCACAAAATTATTCTAATGCAAATGATATATATAAAACAAGAATTAGAGTAATATATGAAAATGGAATTCCTACATTTTGGGATATACTTTTCTCATCAAAAGGAATATCAGATTTCTTTGCTAAAATGAATGTATATACTAGTATACTTGAATATGATAAAAATCTACTTACCAATATTCAAAGTCAAAAAGAGTATATAGATTATGTAAAAAAAGATATAGAAGTTCAAAAACTTCAACTAGAGCAGTTAACTTATGATATAGCGAAATCGAAGGAAACTTTGGATAATGCCATATCGGCTAAAGAGGCTAAGAACACTCAATTAACTCAAGATAAGAAAAACATAGAAATAACTCAAGCTGCTCTTAAAAAACAACTTTCTGATACTCAAAAGGAACTTGATGCAGAAATTGCAAGATATAATGCAAGCACACAAACATTTAGCGGACAATTTGAGTGGCCACTACCTGGATATAATCTTATAACTGCTAGAATGGGAAATTATGATCCTTGGAATACAGGTGCTAGTGTAAAACATACTGGAACCGATATAGCAGGTTCAAATGTTAGTGGTAAACCTATAGTGGCAGCAGAGAGTGGAAAAGTTTTTGTAGCAAGATATTATGGTGGATATGGTAACTGCGTAATGATAGACCATGGTGTTAGTGCGATTGATGGAAATTCATATATAACACTTTATGGACATGCTAGTGCACTTGCTGTAACACAAGGTCAAACCGTTACAAGAGGGCAGGTTATTGCCTATGTAGGCAGTACAGGGAACTCTACAGGACCACATTTACACTACGAAATTCGTAAAAATAAGGTATGTGTTGACGCACTTAGATATTATCAAGGAATGTCACTTAGATACCTATAATATTTTAATGTTACATTTCTGTTAAAAAAAATGTATTTTTTGTAAAATGCTTGACATATGTTGTGTTTTATAGCATAATAAAAGTGTGAATATGTTTTATATGGAGGGAATATATGGCAGTAATAAGTAAGTTTATGGAAAAACTAGGGATTGGAAGCAGTGAGCCTGAATACGATGAGTATGAAGACACTGAAGAAATAACAGAAGATGAAGAAGAAGAAGTTTCAAGACCAAGAAGAAGCTTTTCAAATATAGAAAAAGATTATAGCCAAAGAAGTATGCAAACTAAGGTAATTCCTATGGAGACTGCAGTTTCTTCTTCAAAGATGGTAATAACTGAACCATCTTGCTACGAATCTGTACAAGAAATAGGAGAATACTTAAAATCAAAAAAATCAGTAATTATTAACTTAGAAAATGTTAGTAAGGAAGAAGCAAGAAGAATACTTGACTTCTTAAGTGGTGCTGCTTTTATGATTGAAGGTACAATCCAAAAGGTATCTAATTTAATATACCTTATGACACCAAGAAATGTTGAAATACAAGATGATACAAAAAGAGATGAGTATAAGCAAAAAATGTCATTTTCTTGGCTAAAATAAAATAATTTAAGTAGGCCATAGAAAGCCTACTTTTTTTGAAAATAGGAGGAATATATATGTTAACACCAGTAGATATAGAAAATAAAGTATTTAAAAAAGCAAAAATCGGAGGATATGATATTGATGATGTAGAGGATTTCTTAGAAAAAATTATAGACGACTATGAAACTCTATACAAAAAAGCTAATGAAGCAAAAGACGAGCAACCACAAAAAGTCTCTAAGACAGATATATCAGCTGGAACAGAGATGATATCTTTAGAGAATACTGAATTAAAAGAAAAAATTACTAAACTTGAAAATAAAGTTGCTTATTATAAGAATTTAGAACAGGGTATTAGTACAACTATTGAAAATGCACAAGAAGAATCTGAAAAAATAGTTTCAGAAGCAAGAGAAGAAGCAGATAGAATTTTGAGTGAAGCCAAAAAAGAAGCTGAAGGAATGAGAGCAAAAGCTGAGGCAGAAGCTAAAGATTCTATTAAGGATATAGAAAAACAAGTTCTAAAGCAAGAATTACTTTTAACAGAAAAGAAAAAACAAATGCAAATATACAAAATTAGAGTAAAATCTATGTTAGAAGCACAAATTAAAATTTTAGATGATGGCGAAATTGAAACAGATGAGGCACAAGCTAAAAGTTTGATCATAGATGATGAAGAATAAATTTTAGTATATAATATTATTATTAAAAGAGCGTATATATCGCTCTTTTTTGTGCCTTATATTGTAAAAGTCTTTAATATGTGGTAAAATATTAGTGTTAAAAAATTGAATGGAGAAAATTTTATGTTTGATAAATTAGAAGAGTTACTAAAAAAATATAATGAACTTACAGAAAAGATATCAGATCCTGAGGTAATATCAGATCAAAATACTTGGAAAAAACTCATGAAGGAACGTTCTTTAATGGTTGATGTAGCAGAAAAATATAGTGAGTATAAACAAGTCAAGGCAAATATGGAAGAAGCTGAAGAATTAATGTCTGACCCTGATATGAAAGAAATGGCCTCAGAAGAGTATTATTCATGTAAAGAAAAATTAGAGAGAATGGAAGAGGAATTAAAGGTATTACTACTTCCTAAAGATATAAATGATGATGGTAACGTTATTATTGAAATACGTGGCGGTGCCGGTGGCGAAGAGGCAGCTTTGTTTGCATATAATTTATACAGAATGTATACAATGTATGCTGATCTTAAAAAATGGCAAGTTGAAGTAATAGATATTAATGAAACTGAAATTGGTGGAGTAAAAGAAGTGTCTTTTATGATAAAAGGAAAAGGTGCTTACAGTAGACTTAAATTTGAAAGTGGAGTTCATCGTGTACAACGTGTTCCTGAAACTGAGGCAAGTGGAAGAATACATACATCAACTGTTACAGTAGCTGTACTTCCTGAAGTAGAAGATGTTGAAATAGAAATAAGACCAGAAGATATACAAATGGACGTATATAGAGCAAGTGGTGCAGGTGGACAACACGTAAATAAAACTTCTTCTGCAGTAAGACTTACTCATATTCCAACAGGTATTGTAGTTTCATGTCAAACAGAAAGATCACAACTTCAAAACAGAGAAACTGCTATGAAAATGCTTAGATCTAAACTTTATGAAAAAGCAAGACAAGAGCAAGAGTCAAAGGTCTCATCTACAAGAAAACTACAAGTTGGAACTGGTGATAGAAGTGAGAAAATTAGAACATACAATTACCCTCAAAGTAGAGTAACAGACCATAGAATAAATTTTACTATATATCAATTAGAAAGCTTTATGAATGGAAATTTGGACGAAATGATAGATGCTTTAATAGCTGAAGATAGAGCAGAAAAATTAAAAGAAGGAAATGTGTAAAAAATGAGATGAGAATCTCATTTTTATTTTCCTTATAATATAGATATTGTATAATATAATTAATTGTGTTATAATTTAGTTATGCTTCTGTAGCTCAGTGGATAGAGCAGCAACCTCCTAAGTTGTTGGTCGTGCGTTCGATTCGCACCAGGAGCACCAATAACAAATTTGTTCGAATTATTCGAACTTTGATATATAGGAATCAATCGAAATGATTGATTTTTTCGTATTAGAAGAAAATCATAAGGAAGGTTAGTCTCTATGATAAAGATTATCAAAAAAAGAAATTGATATAGAAGAATCATTAAGAAAGAGATTAGGAATTATATGTGATTTTTGTAATACTACTCCAACTATAATAAATGATAGTATTAGAAAAGTAGATAAAACTAATTTATCTTATATTGAACTACATAAAATAATAATCAAAAAAACCAAGAAGAAAATGCAAAGAAAAGGAAAAATGTATTAAAATGCCCTAAATGTGGTGAATCACTTACGTTTTTAATGCCGAGTGATAAAACTTTATATTGTAATGAATGTAAAAGATATTATAAAAAATTATAATGGTAATGTTGGTGAAGAGATTACCTCTTCATATACTAATAAATATTCATATTCTAAAGTATTGCCACAACATATTGGTATTGATGAATTTAAAGGAAATTGTAATCATACAAAATATTTGTTCCACGTATTTGATTTAGATACACATGAAACAATTGATATAGTAAATGGAAAAAGTTATGATGTGCTAGAAAATTATTTTTCAAAAATAGAAAACAAATCAAATGTTAAAATTGTTTCAATGGATATGTGTAAATTATTTAAAAGAATAGTAAAAGACAAATTTCCAAAAGCTTCTATAGTAGCCAATTGCTTTCATTTTACAAGATCTGTAATGAACTGTTTAGATGAATTAAGACTCAATATATGGAGAAAAGCAAAAGGAAAAGAAAGAAAATACTTAAAATATCTTAAAACTTCTTTAATGAAAAAATATCAAAAATTAATGATAAATATTCTGAAAAGCTTTTATATGCTTTTCAGAATTTTCCAATATTAAAATATGTTTATAATTTAAAAAATAAATTTCTAGATATAAAATTTATTTAATGAAAAAGAACAACTATTTAGAGAATGGCTAAACGAAGCAGAATGTTCAACAATAAATGAATTCAAAAAATGTATATCAACAT
>HF996760.1:0-19693 GCA_000433335.1 Clostridium sp. CAG:1219
AACCTGCGGATAACCTCCATGTGGGTTCGATTCCCACCGTCGGCACCAAAGCTTATTTGTTTGAATTAATAGAACAAATATATAAAAAGATCAATCAGTAAAATGATTGATTTTTTTATTTACTAAAACAAGAAACGATATCCACAATAAAGATAAATTAATACTATCAATGTGTACGTACCAAAACAAGTGGTATAGACTTAAGTATAATATAAAAGAATGCTATGAAAAATTTGATAATATGCCAAATGATATTGATAAAAAATATAGAACCCCTCTTATAAGTTGTGCAAAGTATAAAATTATAATATTTTTAATACTCAAATTTATGAAAATAATCAACCAAGCAAAATAAAATTTCAATACACTTTTTTAATATTACAAAATTTATCTAATATTTCATTAATTTTGCAATTAAACAAGTCATGATAGAACTTGAAAAAATAAGTAAAAAATGATATAATACTCGTACTAATTTCTTTTTAATCCTGTTTTACAGGTTGATATATAGACATTTATTATAAAAAACTTTTTAAGGAGAAAAATGCATGTTAATTTTAATCTTAGGTATAACAATTGCAGCTCTAGTTACGTTTTTGGTATTACGGGCAAAATGTCCCAGAGATGATGATGAAACTTGGGCTACACATGTCTTTTATACATCAATGTCTTGGGTATTTGGATTTGTAGTTTTAGGATTTATTATTGCAATCTGTTGTTTAGCGCCTATAGTAGCTACTGAAGATACAATTGATAGTAAAATTGAGATGTTTCAAGAAGAAAATACTAACATAGAACGAGACATTGATCAAATTGTTAAAGAATATTTAAGACATGAGCACGACACTTTTGCTGATCTAAAGGCAGATGGAAATTCAATTACTTTAGTTACATTATTCCCTGAGCTAAAATCTGATACTCTTGTACAAAAACAGTTAGACATTTATATTAATAATAATTCCCAAATTAAGAGTTTGAAAGAGCAAAAGATTGATATTACCAAAATAAAGTGGATACTGTATTTTGGCAAGTGAGTGAATGTAAAAAATGCTTATTGCTTCAAGCGTCCTGACAAAAAATTTATGCAGTGTAAATTAAACTACTATATGGAATGTTAACGGTATTGTACCGGAAACATTCCTTTTAGTTTACTATTAATTCTACTATTATTATAATATTGTTATAAATTATTTTTAAGGCAAAAAATAAGAAAGCTACTTGTATTTTTTAAAAAAAGTGGTATAATATTCGCATATAATTTTTTTATCTCTTTTAGAGTTTATATATAAAAATTTCTGTATTAATATACGGGAGGGATTTTAATGGAATTAACACAAATTGCTTTAATGATAATCAACATTCAACTGCTTTTAGTCTGTGCTATTTTATTTCTCAATTTTTGGATTGAATATGACAAACTTGCAATAGACGTTATTCATTGTATATTAGTTGCTATCATATCGACTCTGCAAATAATACACACCATCGTTAAATACCACATAGAAGGTGAAGATTATAAAATAAGTTTATTGCTCTCATTACTTTGGGTGTTAGACTTTATTATCGACCTTACTTATGTGATAAAAAAAGACAAAAATTTAAAGAAATGTAAATAAAACTATACTTAGATATTGGAGGAAACATTATATGTTGAGCACCAAAATGGCAAATCTCATACTTAACTTTGTAAACCAAATGGGGCGCTTAATAACGATTGAGGATGCAAAAAAAATGAAACCTATTCCAAGACGTTATAATGATCAAAACAAAAAAACATATGCTATAGAAACTGAGGGGTTCATTATCCTTGTAAAAGTCGAAAAAAATGACTCAAATGAGCCCACTTTAGAATTTGTAAAAATTATAGACTGGTAAGAATAAAATAGAGGTCAAATATGGCCTCTATTTCTTTGTTTTTTCCTCTATTTCATTCACTTTTATCTTTTGTTCATCAACTGATAACCAATGATTACTTCTTGGCACAAAATCGTAACCATATTTCTCTATGGTTTTATCATATTTTTTCTCAATATCTAAATTATATTCAAGTGATATCTTTTCATTATTTTCCTTAGTATTCTCTTTGATATTATGTTTCTTATTTATTTTTCTCATCATTTGTCCTCAAAAATAGTATGAGTATAAATTTAAAAATTTATACTCATACGTACTAAAAATTAATTTTCTTCTATTTCAAACTTTTCCTCTTTTTCATTTCCATTTTCGTCCTGCAATAATATATTAATTTTTCTTTCAGCACTTTCAAGTTTATCACTACACTTTTTAGAAAGTTTCATTCCTTCTTCAAAAAGTGCTATAGATTCATCAAGTGTTAGCTCATCGCTATCTAATTTTTTAACAAGTTCTTCTAACTTTTTTAAATTTAATTCAAAATTATCTTCCATATAGCCTCCTATAAAACCTCGGCAGATATCTTGCCATCATTCAAAATAATACTAATTTTATCTTCTTTATTTACATCATTTACAGATTTTATCACTTTATTATCAACATTTTCAACAACACTATATCCTCTCATTAAAGTTTTTAGAGGACTTAGTGCATCCAGTCGTGAACATAAACTGCCACATTTTGCTTTGTTTTTTTCGAGTAGTAGCTTGCAACAATTTTCGAGTTTTTGTATACTAGAATCTATTATAATTCTATCATTATTAATTAAGTCTAAAGGTTTCTTTTCTAATTTTGATGCCTTTAATAGCTCTACATACTTTTTCTTTTTTTCCAAACATTTTCTCACATTTGCCTGCAGTTTTAATCTATTTTGAGTTATTTTATAAACAATTTCCGAATATTCTGGATAAACTAGTTCAGCTGCAGCAGATGGCGTTGGAGCCCTAAGATCTGCTACAAAATCACAAATTGTAAAGTCAGTTTCATGTCCAACAGCAGACACTATAGGAATTTCTGAATTATATACCTCACGTGCTAGCCCTTCATCATTGAAACCAAATAAGTCTTCATAAGAACCTCCACCACGCGCAATTATTATAACATCTACATTTTTTAACCTATTAAAAGTTCTAATTCCCGATATAACAGTATCAGCAACATTAGCACCTTGTACACTTGCTGGATAAACTAACAAATTAACGTTTTTATATCTTCTTGTAGAAACATTAATAATATCTTGAACTACCGCACCAGTTCTTGAAGTTATGACACCAACTCTTTTTGGAAGAAACGGTATCTTTTTCTTTTTAGTGTTATCAAAAAGTCCTTCTGCCTCAAGCTTTTTCTTCAGCATTTCATATTTTTTATAAAGCTCTCCCTCTCCAACTGGAAATATAGATGTGCAATAAACTTGATATGTTCCATCTCTCTCAAATGCACTTATACTTCCAGATATAATAACCTTCATACCATCTTTGGGTTGTATTTTATTTCTTGTAGCATATCCTTTGAACATTACACATTTAATATTTGACGCTTCATCTTTTAAATTGAAATATAGATGTCCAGAATAGTGTGCTTTAAAATTTGAAATTTCCCCCATAATATTTATGGTATTTAAAAAGTTATCCTTTTCAAATACCATTTTTATATATCTATTAACTGTTGAAACAGTATAAACTTTTGGTTCAACATTTTGCATATTATACCTCTTTTTAATCTTCCATTTCTTTTATAACTTTTGCAATAAGTCCATTTACAAATGATTTAGAATCATTATTTCCATATATTTTGGCAAGTTCTACAGCCTCATTTGCTACTACCTTTATCGGAGTTTTAGCTTCATCAAATTTCAATTCAAATATTGCTAGTCTAAGTATTGCAATATCGATTTTTGAAATACGAGAGATTGTCCAATTTTTAAGATTAGAAAGAATAATAGAATCTATAGCATCAAGGTTTTTAACTACCCCTTCTAAAACGGTTTTTATATATTCTTTTTCATCCTCAGAATTTAGATTATCTTCAAAACAATAATCTAAAATTTTGTTAATATCTAAATTTTTCTTATCATTAAACTCTAATTGATAAACGCATTTAAATGCATTATCTCTTGCCTTTTTTCTTCCCATTGATTTCCCCTACTCTTCTTTATTTTCTTTATTATCTTTTGATTCATAATAATAGACATTATCTTTATCTTGTCCTCTAAATTTCTTCCTAAAAAATCTATTTATAACTTCTTCATTTTCTTGAACTTTTTTACCAGCAAATACTGCAAGTGCTATAAAAGCCACCAAAAGTGCAAATTTTAATATATATTCAAACACACCAAGTGCATAAAGAACTACAACAATACTCACAAATAAAATTATGTATTTATTTTTTACAATGTTATCCCAAATATCTTTCATATTTATACCACCTTTACTTAGAATACTTGCTACTTACTATTTTGTTGTTTTGACTGTTCAAAATATACTCCTTTTACTTTGATATTTGCCTCTTTAATCTCGACAGTTGTTTGTTTCTTAACCCCTGATTTTATATTATTTTGAACTTTTGATGTAAGTTCTGGTAAAATAGTATCTGGTAAAATGTATGCAAATATATTAGTAGATACTCCCTCTTCACTTACATTTATTTCTACTTTTACATTTTTAAGTTCTGGATAATTTTTTGTTATTCCTAAAATAATATTTTCAAAAGTTTCCTTTGTTATATAAACAGTACCATTATCATTTTTTATGGCAAGACCTGTTTTTACGTCTTCTCCTTCATTTGAGAAAGAAAAGATTCCAATTAATCCAAGTAAAGCAAATATACCACCTATTACTATTCCAGCTATCTTATTTGAAACAAGCCATGACTCTATAACAGTAAATATTTCAGTAGTTTTTATCATTTCAGTTGATATAAGTATCAAAAATACAGATACTACAAGTATAATTATAGAGAATATAATTAATATTAATTTTTCTAGATTTTTCAAAGTTATTCCCCCTCTTTTTTAAAGTTCCATAGCCCAAAACTAGTTTGGGCTATATAACTATTCTTGTGGTTCTTCTTTCTTTTCTTTTTCAAAAATAATACCTTGAACATTAACATTTACTGCTGCGACTTCAAGTCCTGTCATGTTTTCAACAGCATTTTTAACAGCATTTTGAGCAGCCCATGCTACATCTGGTATTCTCATTCCATATTGAACATTTACGAATAAATCAACATTTACTTTTTTACCGTCAAGTGAAATTTTAACACCTTTAGCATATTTCTTATTTCCGCCTAGTATTTGATTAATTCCATCTACAAAGCCTAAACTCATTCCAGCTATTCCTTCAACTTCTGCAGCTGCAAGTCCAGCGATTATACCAATTACATCTTCAGATATATTAAGATTAGTTGCTATTTCAACATTGGCATCATTTTTTTCTTCTAAAATTTCTTCTTTTTTTTCACTCATATTAAAAACCTCCTTATGATAGAATTATTTTCTATCATATACATATTAATTATACATCACTAATATAAAAAAGTCACGTATTTAAAGTAGTTTTCACAATATCTTCTTAATTAAATACATCATACATATCATCTATATCATATATTTTTTCAATAGGATTATTATATTTTCTTTTGTTGAAATTGTAATTATTATATTTATTGTATCTATCATAATTGTTAGTATATTTACGAGTATTATATGTATAATCATAGTCATAATCATCAAAATAATCATATTTATCAAGTAATGCTATAGAATAAGAAAATGAAAAAATAATTATCCACATTGATATAGTACATAAAATTATAGCTGCAAGTGATTTGCCCCATCCTTTCTTTCTAGCATTTTGTAACCTTATTAAGCTTACAATAGCAAACACGAATGAAAGCGTTCCTGTAAAAATTGCTATTATGTTAAAAAATGGAATAAAAGAAAACACTATAGTAACTATAGAAAGTATTAAAGCTGCAATTCCCATATATATCACTCCTTTCTTATATTATATTCATACCAAGTTTCTTTCCACCAATTAGATGGAAATGTAAATGATGTACTGCCTGTCCACCATCTTCTCCAACATTTGATATTAACCTGTAACCACTTTTTTCAACGCCACAAATTTTAGCTACTTCCTTTATTGAAAGCATACATTTTGAAATCTTATCTATATTAGACTCACTAATTTCATTTAAATCTAATATATGTTCCTTAGGTATGATTAACACATGCACTGGCGCTACTGGATTTATATCCTTAAAGGCTAATACATTTTCATCTTCATAAACAATGTTTGATGGAATTTCTTTTCTTATTATTTTACAAAATAAACAATCATCCATATATAACTTCCTCCTAATAGATAAATTTATTCTAATATAGCTTTAATTCTTCTTACACCTGAAGAAGAAGCTTCTTCTTTTTTTATTTTAAATCTACCCAGCTCTGATGTATTTTTAACGTGTGGGCCTCCACATAATTCCTTTGACACATCACCTATTGAATATACTGTAACAATATCTGGATATTTTTCAATAAACATACACTCAGCACCAGATTTAATTGCCTCTTCTTTAGACATTTCTTGTACTGTGACATCTAGTCCCTCTTTAATCCAACTGTTAACTAAGTCTTCAACTTTTGTCTTTTCTTCATCAGTTAATTTATGGTCGCAAGAAAAATCAAATCTCATTCTTTCAACTGTTATATTTGAGCCTTTTTGATGAACATCATTACCAATTACTTTTTTTAATGCAGAATTTAATAAATGTGTTGCAGTATGGTATGCAATAGTCTTTTCATTTTGCTCTGCAAGACCACCTTTAAACTTCTGCTCTGCACCAGCTCTAGACTTGTCTTGATGTAGTTTGAAAAGATTATTAAATTCATCTATATCTATACTAAGTCCATTTTCCACTGCAAGATCACCTGTTACCTCTGGTGGAAAGCCATAAGTATCATATAATCTAAATACAATTTTACCAGGAACTTTAGTTAAGTTTTGAGCTTTAATTTTAGCAACTTCTTTATTAAATTCTTTTTCACCATTAACTAAAGTTTTCATAAATTTATCTTTTTCTTCTATTATAACAGAACAAATAAGATCAGTATTTTTTTCTAGCTCTGGATATAATAAGTGAAGCTCATGAATGTTAAGTTTAATTAATTCCTCTAATTTATCAAGTTCTATTTGAAGCTTATTTAAATGTCTTATCATTCTTCTTATTAATTTTCTTAGTACATATCCTCTATCAAGATTAGATGGTCTTCCACCATCATTTATTATCATCATTGCAGATCTTAAATGTTCTGCAACAATTCTTCTGCTTTCGATAATATCGACTTTTTGTAATTTTTTTAATTCTTCCATTACAGAAGAGAATATTTCTGTATCAAATGGGCTTTCCTTGCCTTCAAGTAACATTGTAATTCTTTCAAGTCCCATACCAGTATCAACATTCTTTTGCTTTAACATAGAATAAGTTCCATCATTATTTTTATAAAATTCCATAAAGACGTTATTCCATATTTCCACATACTTTCCACAATCACATGAAGGCTGACAATCATCACAACATTTTTCTTTTCCAGTATCATAAAATATTTCTGTATCTGGTCCGCATGGTCCTTCTTCCCCCGCAATCCACCAATTATCATCTTTTCCATAATAGTAGATGTGTCCATCTAAAATACCTGCATCCTTCCAACATTTTGCAGCTACTTCATCTCTTTTACAATCTTTGTCTCCTGCAAATACTGTTACTGATAATTTTTCAACCGGTATATTTAAAACTTTTGTTAAAAATTCAAAGCTATAGTTTATTGATTCCTCTTTAAAATAATCTCCAAGTGACCAATTTCCAAGCATTTCGAAATACGTTAGGTGTCTATTATCTCCCACTTCTTCTATATCATTTGTTCTAACACATTTTTGGAAGTCACAAAGTCTAGTTCCTTCAGGATGTTTTTGTCCAAGTAAATATGGAACAAGTGGTTGCATTCCAGCTGTATTAAATAATACGGACGGGTCATTTTCTGGTATTAATGGAGCTGATGGTATTACAGCATGTCCTCTCTTACTAAAAAAATCTAAAAATTTTTCTCTTATCTCTATTGCTTTCATTTTTATCACCTTTTTTCCAAATCATTATACCAAATTTAGCATATTAAGTCAATTTAAATTACTCAGATAAAATAAAAAAGTAATTATTGAATTTTAGGCTTTTTTATGTTAAAATGTCCTCATTGAATGGGGAGATAAAAATGTTACAAAAAATAATAGGACAAGCAAGAAGAGCAATAGATGACTATAATATGATTGAAGACGGAGACAAAATAGCAATAGGGCTTTCTGGCGGAAAAGATAGTTTAACACTAGTTAGAGCACTTCATGATCTTCAAAGATTTTACCCTAAAAAGTTTTCAATAATGGCAATAACTATCCATCCTGGAAGTGAAACATTTAAAACTGATAAGCTAGAAGAATTTTGTGCTTCTTTAGGTATTGAATATGTAGTATATCATTCAGATATAGCAAAGGTTGTTTTTGATATTAGAAAAGAGAAAAATCCATGTTCGTTATGTGCAAACATGAGACGTGGTATGCTAAATAGTCTTGCAATAGAACATGGTTGCAATAAAATAGCACTTGCTCATCATAGTGATGATGTAATGGAAACTTTACTTATGAGTATTTTTCTTAATGGCTCAATTCATACCTTTGCTCCTGTAACATACTTAAGTCGTAGTGATGTCAAAACTATAAGGCCTTTCATATACGTAAATGAAAAAGATATAAGAGCTGTTGCAAGAGAATTTAACTTTCCTATCGTTGGAAAATGTTGTCCTAAAGATGGATACACAAAACGCGAATATACAAAAGACTTAATAAAAAGTTTAAGACACGATATTCCAAGAATCAGAGAAAACTTAATGGGAGCTATTAAACGTTCTAATATAGATGGTTGGAAAATAGATAAATAACTGTACCCACAAAATAACATTAAATTATAATAAGCTATAATATTTTAAATAATAACGGAAGTAATGATACTTGTCCATGTGGAAGTGGCAAAAAGTATAAAAATTGTTGTAAAAGAAATTAATAATTCTTTAAATGCCCTAATACCAAGGGCTTTTTTAATATCAAAAATGCAATTGATTTTTAAGTACATTATTGAATACGTTATTAAGAAATTATCTAAAATGTATCTAGAAAATTAAATTCCTGTATTTTCAATATTTTCGGAAGACATGAACCACTGCCACTGTTACATTGGTAAAAATAATTTAAAAGGTTGAAATAAATTGGTATTATGATATAATGAATTTGAAATATATTTAAAATAGGTGGTTTAAAATGAGTATATATAGTGAATATTTAAATTTTGCAAAAGATATTGCAAAATATGCAGGTGAGATAATGCTAAAGTATTTTAGTAAAGATAATGGCGAAAAATATAAAGGAGATAAAACAATTGTAACTTTAGCCGATACAGAAATTAATTCTTATTTAATTAATAGAGTAAAAGAAAAATATCCAAGCCATGCGGTCGACGGAGAAGAAGAACAATTTGGAGAAAGTAATTATAAATGGGTATGTGACCCTGTTGATGGAACAGCAATGTATGCAAGACATATTCCTGTTGCCGTGTTTTCACTTGCTTTAGTAATTGATGGAAAACCTATAGTAGGAGTTGTTTATGATCCTTTTACAGATAGTTTATATACAGCCATAAAAGGAGAGGGTGCATATAAAAATAACGAGAAAATATCAGTAAATAATTATGTTTTAGATGATATTAGAACAGTTTGTCATTGTGATATGTGGTCTAAAGCAAAATATAATGTTTGTAAAGTATTTGAAGAATTAAGAAAGAAAACCAGATTGAATGATATTGGAAGTATTACAAGAGCTAGTTGTTGTGTAGCAACTGGAGATTATAGCTTAACAATTTTTACAGGAACAGAACATAAACATTGTGATATTGCTGCTGTGAAAGTCATTGTTGAAGAAGCAGGAGGAAAAGTAACTGATTTATTTGGAAATGAACAAAGATATGATCAAAGCATAAAAGGAGCTCTAATAAGTAATGGGGTAGTGCATGATGAAGTTGTAAATGTAATTAAAAATTATATTATTGAGGAGTAAAGAATGGATAAATATATAATTGTAACAACGTTTTGCAATAAAGAAAGTATTGCAAATCAAATAATAAAAACATTATTGGAAAATAAACTTGCAGCAGGTAGTCAGATTTCAAAAGTTCATTCTAAATATTGGTGGAATAATAAATTAGAAGAATGTGATGAATATAAATTAGAATTTAGAACAAAAGAAAATCTTTTTGATAAGATAAAAGATGAAATAAATAAAATACATGATTATGAAGTTGCTGAAATCTCATTTTATGAAATAAAAAGTTCAAGCAAAGAATTTTTAGATTGGATAGATAAAAATATAAAATAGTATTTAATATCAATATATTTTAGATACGCTCTATAATAAAAAATAATTCTTTTTCTATTTTCTAGCAAAAAAATAGAAATTATGATAAAATTCTTCTTGGAGGGGTTTAAAATGGAATCTATTAATACAGAAAAAATTACAAATAAGGATTTAGAAGAGATTTATACAAAATGCTTAGAATATGCCAACAGAATTAAAAATCCTAGTTTAAGAGAATGTTGCTTAGAAATTTATAATGATTATAAAGAAAAACTAATAGCCAAACCATCTACAGAAAGTCCACGTCATCATTTTTTTAGAGGTGGATTAATGTATCACAGTTATTGTGTAACAAGAAATGCTATTATAATTTCGGAATTATATGATTATTTAGATTTAGATATGGATTTAATAATATTTGGTTCTCTATTACACGATATAGGAAAAACGGATCATAATAAAGATTTTGATTCAATAAAAGATGGTGAAATAGGAATACTAAGTAGCGGAGATTATATGGTTGGTCACTCATATGCAGGGACACACATTGTTGAAAATTATTTAACAAAGTATAACCTAGATGATCAGTTTAAATATCAAGCATTGCATATGATAGGAAGTCATATGAAGGATTATGGTGAATGTGGCACGTTAATATCACAAAAAATGTTAGAAGTATTAATAATCAGTTATGCTGATTCAATTGATGCAACACTAGATACAATGAAAAACGGTATAAATAATGCAAAAAAAGGTGAAATATACTATGATGAAAAACAAGCAACTAAATTTTATAAATCAGCTAATCCATACCACGAAAATAATATAAAATAGGGACAAATTTAATATTTGCCCCTTTTTTCTTAACAGATTTATTCTATATCATTTTTTTCATTATCATCTAAATCCTCTTTAATGCCTTGTATTTCTTCTTCTATTTCATTTATATCATCAAGATTATTTAGTTCTTTAATTTTTTTATCTATATCAGCTTCTTTTTCTTCATCTTCTGCACTTTCCTCTATAGATGAAATTTTTTCAAAAGTTTCTTCATCATTGCTTTCATTTTCTTCTCTTAGAGCACTTCTTCTATGTCTTCTTACTTCTGACTCTTCATACAAATTTGAGTCGTTACTATAATTTTTTCTATTTTTTATTATAAGTAAAACTATGACAATTATTAATATTAAAATAACAGCAAGACATAACACAGTTATTTTATTTTCTCTTACCCAAGAAACTATTTTTTCTTTAGTAGTCTTGTTTTCTACTTGAGTTAGGGCAGCGATTTTTTCTGATTTATAAACAAGTATATTATACTCTTTTTTCTCAGATTCATCTTTAGAAGTTACCTTTACAGTTATATGATTTACACCAATATTTAATTCCTCATTTCCAAGTACTTCTACTTTAGCTCCTTCAACTTCTGTTTCATAACTTATATCCAAATTTTTCACATCAGCTGTTATATCCTCACATAGATACTCATATTTTTCTTTTTCAAATTCATTTTTCATCGTAGCATTTGAGATTGTAAGAGTCTTTAAAAAAGCATTCACATCATTTGGATTTTTGGCTTTATTTACTTTTATTTCATAAACTTTTTGAACAGTGTTTTCAGCAGTAACAATAATTTTAATTATATTTTCACCTGGAGCTAAATTCTCATTACCTTCAATTTTAACACTTGCTTTGCTGTCTTCTAATGTTGTATCAATATTTAATTTTTCAACATCATATCCTACATCTAATGAATATGAAGTATTGTCTTTATTAAATTCTAAATTATATCCTTCAATTGACAAAGAAGCTAAATTATTGTTCTTACTTCTCGTATCAACATATGGAGCTTTTACATAAATTGTAACAGTTCTTGAAGACACGCTCACATCCTCGCCTTTTCCATTTGCAACACTCACAGGGGTTATAGTAATTGTTGCACTTCCCACAGTTTTAGCTGTAACTTTAAAACTTGTGCTTCCTTCTACCCATAAACTGCCAGTGCTTACTGACGCAACATTTGAATTACTAGAAGATATATTAACACGACCTATAAGATCATTTCCTGTAACATATACTGTTGCACTACTTCCAACTGTTACAGAAGTCGCACTAGCTGAAATTGAAAGTGAAGCTGCATTTATACTCGTAACAGTAATACAAAGCACAAACATAAATAGTAAAATACCAAAAACTTTTATTTTCTTATTCCTAATCATATATCTTATTCCTCCATATTAATTTGTTATGGTACTAGTTCCCATAATGTGATTTTTTATAACAACATAATCAGCGGCAGATACTTTTCCATCACCATTTGCATCAGCGCCTAACTTCTGAGTATCCGAAACATTGTCTGTTCCCATAATGTGATTTTTAATTTTTACATAATCGGCTGCTGTTGCCTTTCCATCACCATTTACGTCACCTTTTACCACTACAGTATATCTTAATAAATTATTTCCGTTTGAATCGTTTATACTAACTACAGTGCCTGTACCTAAGATATCGCTATCTGAAAGTTCTCTGCCATTTATATCTTTTGCTAAAATACTTGAGTTGTTATACAATTTTACACAAGACTTTATATATTCAAATTTAGTATTAAATCCTATTTTTCTTATTTTATCTCCATCAATAGTTAGTTTAGATGTATCTATCTCATATCTTTTTGTTTGAGGTTTTACATTAACTTCTGCCGTCACTTTAAAGTTTCCTTCTTCAGACGTGAATGTTAAAGTAGCTTTTCCCTCTTTTTTACCTACTACATCTTTTCCATTTATACTAATTACATTAGCATCGCTAGTTTCTATCTTGTAATTTTTATTACTAGCATCGGAAGGTGTTATATTTACGCTATATTCAAGCTTATCCCCAACTTCAATTTCAAATAAAGTTTTATTTATTGAAATTCCAGTCACATCAACTTTTTTTATCTCTGTTTTTTCAACGTATTCTGCGCTGACACAACCAATTGTTCCATCTTCTGTTTTTACTTTAACCCAACCATTATTATATACTCCAAGTTTAGTTAAAATTGTTCCTTCCTTTAGTGAACCTAATAAATTACTTGAAGATGATGGACCACTTCTAAGATTTAGACTACTACAATTTACTACTTTTAGTGTGCCCTTCTCTTCTGTGTATGTAACCTCAGTATTTGAGTCTAATTGACTCGCAGTACTTGGCATATTATTATACACCGGAATATAGAATACAAAGTTTGAATTTTCAATTCCCATTTTCTTGTAAGATGCGTAAATATTTTGAGCTTGAGTTCCAGGATCAAGTATATTAGTCATGTATTGAAAAGCATACAAGTATATTGCATTATCATATATATTCGTTACATCATACTTTTGATTATAAAGAGTATTTTGACCATATTTTATATAGCTATTATAAAGAGTACTTGCACCAGCTTTTATAGATTTTTCTGGTGTATCCCAACCTTTTGATTTAGCATAACTTAATCCCTTTACAATTGCATTTACGCCATCTGTTGCATTAACATTAAAGAAATTATAATATCCAACATAACCATTTACTGTTCCACTCACAGATGCATTTTTACTACCATCACTTTTAAAGTCTCCCACTTCCTGCTTGATCTTAGTTATTATACTAATTGGATTTACATTATTTTCTTTTGCTGCATCATAGATTATATCCACATAGCTTTTATCCATATTAACAGTTTGTCCTGATGTGTTTACATATGTTCTAGTATTATACATATTAGGTAGTAAGTACTTTACAGCAGTATCCACGTCTGTTTTACTTAGGTTTGTCCATTCTAATACTTCAAACTGAAATATATAATTCTCATTTAAAAAATTTCTTGGATCAAGACAATACCCAACCCCTGCTTTAGATGCAATAACCCATCTTGAATCACCATTTACAGAGTAATTTTTTCCATCTTTTTTCCAAACTTCTGAATAACTAGCTGGTACAGTGCTTATATATTCAGATGATCCTTTTTCATAACTTTCATGTGATATTGAATCGTACCAATCAAGATTGTTATATACCGCCATGAAAATCCAATTTGGATGCTTAGCCTTAAGAGCTTTTAAATTTTCTCTGTAGCTTTCTGGGAAATAAGTAAATTCATTATCTCCCTCAACATATTTTATTTCAGATTTTGGTATAAAGTCTCCCTTTGACTTATAAAGTGCCGCTTCTACTCCGCTTTCTAAAGTACAAAATAACATATTAACTATTCCTAGCATCAAAATAAATGCTTGGATTTTTATCACTATTTTCTTATTTTTTTCTCTCATTTCAACCTCTTTTTAAAAAAACATAACTTACCGAAAATATTATATCATATAATGAAGTAATGTCAAAGAATTTGTAGAATTTTTTGGATTATTTTAGATTCTTGACATTTATATAGATTTGTAATAAAATGTCATAAATTTCGTTTATTTTATAAGGAGGAAAAATAAGAAAATAATTGAAATAGCGCATGAGTGTTATAAAACACTGACGAGGATAACAAGTGTCGAACTTTCAGCGGATCTTGTTACGGAGTTTGGTATTATACGTAAAGTATGTTTTAAAAATTCAAATCGAAGATGAATACAAAGAACATACTAAATACTTAATTTTAGGAGGAATACAAAATGTGTGGAATAATTGGTTACACTGGAAAAAAATATAACGCCAAAGATGCTATAATCGATGGTTTAAAAAATCTTGAATATAGAGGATACGACTCTGCTGGAATCGCAGTAGTAGAAGATGGAAAAGTAAATCTATATAAAGCAAAAGGAAAAATTTCAAATTTAGAAGATAAAATACAATCATTAAATATCAAATCTGAAACTGGTATAGGACATACAAGATGGGCAACTCATGGAGAACCTTCAGAAACAAACGCTCACCCACACCAAGTTGGTGATGTTACACTTGTACATAATGGAATTATAGAAAATTATAATGAATTAAAATTTGACCTACTTGAAAACGGAGTTAAATTTAAATCAGAAACTGATACAGAAGTAGCATGTGCTTATATAAATGAAAAATATAAAACAGAAAAAAATAAAATTAGATGTATTAGTAAAGCTACAGAAGACTTCAGAGGTTCTTATGCTTTTGGAATCATTTTTGATGATGAAAAAGATGCAATATATGCTACTAGAAAAGACAGTCCTTTAGTTATAGGTGTTTGTGAAGGTAGTGCAAATTTTATAGCATCTGACATATCTGCAATATTAGATTTTACAAACAAATACATATTACTAGAATATGGAGAATATGCAAAAGTCACAGCAGATTCTGTTGAAATTTATAACAAAGAACTTGCAAAAGTAGAAAAAGAAATAAAAACAGCTACTTGGTCTGCATCAGAATATAAGAAAAATGGTTATGATCACTTCATGCTAAAAGAAATTCATGAACAACCTAAAGTAATGAAAGATATATTTAAAAGATTTATTGAAAGTAATACATATGGTCAAAACTTTGATCTTTCAAAATACACAAACATTCATATAGTTGCATGTGGAAGTGCAATGCATGCTGGACTTGTTGGAAAATATTTATTTGAAACATACGCATCAATCCCAGTTAGTGTTGATGTTGCTTCTGAGTACAGATATAAAAATCAACTAATAACTCCTACTACGCTTGTTATATTAGTATCACAATCAGGAGAAACAGCAGATACCCTAGCTGCTCTTAGAATTGCAAAAGAAAAAGGTGCAGATACTCTTGCAATAGTAAATGCTGTAGGTTCTACAATAGCACGTGAGGCTGCAGTATGCATATATACATATGCAGGCCCTGAAATTGCAGTTGCAACAACAAAAGGATACACTTCACAAGTTGCTATATTTGCTACACTTGCTCTTGACCTTGCAAAAGAAAAAGGATTAATTTCAAAAGAATTAGAAGAAAATATTTATTCTGATTTTAATAATATAGAATCATTAATGGAACAAACAATAGAAAGAATAGATGAATATAAATCAATTGCAGAAAAAATATATAAAAAAGATAATCTTTTCTTTATAGGAAGAGGAATAGACTCTGCCGTTTCAATGGAAGGCTCTCTAAAACTTAAAGAGATATCTTACATGCATTCTGAAGCATATGCAGCTGGTGAACTAAAACATGGCACAATATCTTTAATAGAAGAAGGTACTCCAGTTATTGCAATTGCCACTAATAATGATTTATATGAAAAAACTATAAGTAATGTTAAAGAAACTAAAGCAAGGGGGTCTTATACAATATTTATATCAACAGATAATTTCAATAATGCAAATACATCTGATTTTGCAAATATTACATTAATACTTCCAAAGACAACTGAATTTGTTCAAACACTAATTACAGTTTGTGCGCTTCAACTTATTTCATATGAAGTAGCTTATCTTAGAGGCTGTGATATTGATAAGCCTAAAAATTTAGCAAAATCTGTTACAGTAGAATAAAACCTATAAACTGAGGTAAAACAACCTCAGTTTTATTTTTTATTTCAAAAATCATTGACATAAATAATAATGCTATTGTATAATATTGTTGAAGTCTGTTGAAAAGAGGGTGAACCAATGCACACCTAAAATTAATGTATCAAATGTAAATTTACAACATTCGAAAGGAGAAAATTAATGCCTAACGACAGGAAACCGCGGATAAAATTTTCAATTACCGCAAGACATGAAGAGGTGACTGGTAGTTGCCTTTCTTGTGCGTTTATTTTCCAAGATGGTGAAAGATTCAACTTTTTTGTTGATGCTGGTATGTTTATGGAGGAAAAATATAACTTTTTAAACTCTACATCAGACTTTGATTTTTCAAAATCTGACACAATCTTCATAACACATAATCATGCAGATCACGTAGGTGAAATGCCTATTGTGGTAAAAAAAGGATTTAATGGAAAGTTTTATACAACAAAGGAAACTAAAGAACTACTTCCTATATCTTTATATGACGCAGCTAAAATAGAGCAAATAGGTCCTACTCCTCCTCTTTTCACAGAAGAAGATGTTACAGAGTCACTGAAAATGGTTTATGGATATAGATATCTTGAGTCCATATATATAACTGATAATGTAACTGCAACTTTTTTGGAAAATGGACACATGAGAGGCTCGGCTATAATATTGCTTCAAGCAAAAAAGGAAAATGAGGAATTAAACGTAATATTCACCGGGGATTATAATGACAAAAACTATTTCTTCACGCCAAAAGATCTCCCCTCGTGGGTTAAAAATTTGAACAATTTAATCATCGTTCAAGAATCCACATATGGTGATTCGTATTCTTCAGATTGCACCGAATGCTTCGATAATGAGGTGATAAGTGCAATAGATGAGAAAAAATCCATATTAATTCCTTGTATTGCACAGGGAAGATATGAAGTCGTCTTAGATCATCTTGCGAAGCTTGAGGAACTTGGCAAGTTAAACAATGTACAAGTTATATGCGATGGTCAACTGGCTAGTGCATATCTTGCCAAATATCGAAGAGCTTACAAGGATTTCCGTCTTCCAAAAAATATTTTGTTTGTTGATGATGAACTTACCCGCATGCTTGTTATATCTTCACCAAAACAGAAGATAGTTGTAACAACCTCTGGAATGGCATCAAATGGACCAGCAAGAGTCTATATTCCAGAAATTATCTCAAGATCAAATTGGAAGGTGATATTCACTTGCTATCAATCAGAAGGTACTCTTGGCAAATCCCTTATGGATTTTATACAAGATTATGACAAGAGAAAAGAAAAGGTAGAAAAAAAGCTGTGCCATGCAGATAAAGCTGAATCTGAATTACTTAAAGATTCTCTGCTTTTTGATGCCTTTGGCAATAAAGTTAAAGTAGCAGCAGAGGTAGTACAAACTTCTGAATTTTCCTCTCATGCCAAATCTGATGTTTTACTCAAATTCTTGAAGAATTTTAAAAATATATTAGCAGTATGCATAAATCATGGTGAAACATCTGCCAAAGAATCCTATAAATCGAAAGTAGAAGATTTACCTTTTATTACAAATGTTGAAGTTTTAACAAGAGGTAAAAATGTTGTTATAGACAAATATAATCTCTACTCTTCTGAGGTAAGGGAACTTACGAAAAAAGAAGCTCCTTCATCTACAAAGCAAATTGCTTCTAAGCTTAAGAACTTTGATGGTAAAGCTGCTTGTATTCGTCCTGTTCCTAGAATGCATTGTTACCATTATTAAAAAAAGAGCACGGATTTTTATCCGTGCTCTAAAATTTATTTATTTTCTACTGGGTAAACAGATGCTTTTGTATCAGTTTTACCTTTTCTTTCGAATTTTACTGTACCATCTACTAAAGAGTATAAAGTATCATCTTTACCAATTCCTACATTCATTCCTGGATGTATTTTTGTGCCTCTTTGTCTATAGATTATGTTTCCAGCTTGAACAAATTGTCCATCAGCTCTTTTAGCCCCTAATCTCTTAGACTCACTATCTCTGCCGTTCTTAGTAGAACCGCCGCCCTTTTTATGTGCCATTTATTCTCACTCCTTTACTAACTTAAAAAACATTAAATTATTCTGCAACTTCTTCAGTAGCTTCAACTTTTTTAGCTCTTGGAGCTGTAGTTGATATTTTTTCAATTTGAATTTTTGTATATGGTTGTCTATGACCTCTAGTTTTTCTTTCATTTTTCTTAGCCTTGTATTTGTATACAACGATCTTTTTAGACTTACCATGTCCAATTACAGAAGCTTTAACTTTTGCTCCTTTAACAGTATCTGTTCCAATTGATATTTTTCCATCTTTGTTAACAAATAGAACTTTATCGAAAGTCATTTCTTTTCCTTCTTCAACGTCTAATCTGTCTACAAAAACGATATCTCCTTCTTGTACTTTGTACTGTTTTCCAGCAATTTCAACGATTGCGTACATTTTTCATTCCTCCTTTAATTCTATCTTGTTCTCGCCATTAAGGTATTCATATAGAATTTAAATAAGACCTACTCTGTGCGGAATACCTAAACATTTTAACATTTTTTTTTGATAATGTCAACATTTCTTAAGTTTTTAATATCAATTTTGGCGATATATTAATAATATCTATTTATTTTTTAGAAATTCATTTAATTTTTCTTCCGACATTTCAAAAACTTTTTCTAACTTTTCTAATTGTTCCCTAGAGAATCTTTGAAGTACAAAATCCTTTAAATCTTGTCTTTCATCTTTTATTCCACCTATTCCAATTTTTATTCTACTAAATTCTTTAGTATTTAAAGCTTTTACAATATCTCTCATTCCATTATGAGTTCCACCACTACCAGTAGTTTTATATTTTATAGTTTCAAACGGAATATCTATGTCATC